>JAFQPT010000330.1 GCA_017411665.1 Oscillospiraceae bacterium
CGCTATGGACAATGCACGTACCGGAAAGCTGATTGCAGAGCTGCGAAAAGAAAAGGGCTTTACGCAGCAGCAGTTGGCTGACCAGCTCAATTTATCCAATAAGACGATTTCAAAATGGGAGTCTGGCGCAGGAAGCCCGGACATCTCTATTCTTACAGAATTGGCAGACGTATTGGAGGTTACTGCTGACGAACTTCTGCGTGGCCAGCGGTCATCTGCAGGTGTCGTGGAAAAGCCACCGGAACAACCGACGCAGGCTCCTCCCTCCCCCACAAAACCGCCGCTGACGTCCGCGCAAAAGATGGAGCGGGCATTCATCGCATTATTTGCTGCTGTCGGCGCGATTCTTGGCATTCTGGCATATAACTATGGTTGGCTCGGTTGATTCTATCCCTGTTCCACGGTCCGCAGACTGATTTCCACATTCTGGAGGTGTTCCCAACAGGCTTTCTGACCTATGATAAGGCATCATAGGGAAAGGAGCATTGCCATGGATGCAAGTGAAAAGAGCCAGAAAAAGATGTCGCCACGGGAAAAAGTGGTGACAGTCGTCTCCACCCTGCTGTTTGCCGCTATCGGCGGCGTACTGGGTGTCATTGCCTACTATCAGAATTGGCTTGGTTGACCACGGCCAAAACAGAGGGGCTATCCAGCTTGATTTGGATAGCTCCTCTTTCCTTCTGGCGCACAGTCGATTTACAGTATTGTAAATTGCTTTGATTTCCTGTAAACTGGACTCCGGTGTTGTCTATCACACCGCAAATACATCTATGGAGGTACGCCATATGTCTTATCAAGTTTCTAATTTCATGGATAACGATGATATCAAGACCCTTGACCAAAAGGGGCCTTTCCGTGTCATCGAATACCAGCGCGACCTGAGCGTGACTCCGGGTAGCGCAATTACAGCTTTTTACTGTGCCCAGATGAATGTTCGCAAACGCCAGGTGGTCTGCGACCTCAAGGAAGCACCCATTACCATTCAGGCCGGCGCCATGCAGTGGATGCTCGGCAATGTGAATGCCACCACCGGCGTCAAGGGCGTTGGTGATTTCTTCTCCAAGGCTGTCCGCGGCAGTGTAACCGGTGAGTCTGCCATTAAGCCCGAGTACACGGGCGACGGCATGCTGGTGCTGGAGCCTACCTATCGTCATCTGCTCCTGATGGATATTGCAGAGTGGAACGGCTCTGTCGTTCTGGACGACGGTTTGTTCCTGGCCTGCGACTCCAGTCTCAAACACAAAGCCGTCATGCGCTCCAACCTCTCCTCCGCTGTCGCCGGCAATGAGGGTCTGTTCAATCTGAGTCTCAATGGCAGCCGCGGTATCTTCTGCGTCGAAACCGAGTGTCCGAGAGAGGAGCTGGTGGAAATCACCCTGAATAATGACGTTCTGAAAATCGACGGCAACTTCGCTATCGCGTGGAGCGGCAGTCTGGACTTTACTGTGGAGCGCTCCGGCAAGTCTCTCATCGGCTCCGCCGCGTCCGGCGAAGGTCTGGTCAATGTTTATCGCGGTACCGGCAAAGTGCTTATGATGCCCACCGCCAAAATGCCTAACGTATAATTACCCCGCAGCAATAAGCAGCGGCATCCGGATTTAACGCCGGGTGCCGCTGTTTCATCATTCTCTTGCATTGTCAAAGGCATTCCGTTAAAATATCCATAGACACACCACCATTAACTCGTCTCATACACGGAGGAAACAGATATGGCAAACGAGCTGACTTTTGACAAAGTATATCCATGGATTAAGCAGCTGGAAGGCAGTATGGCCGGCGGCGAAATCACATTTACTGCAAATGACGGTCAGACAGCAAAAGTTCAAGTACCCTGGCATCTGTGGAAAGCCGACTTGGGCGTCTTCTATGTCATTGATGAGGGTGACAAATTTCAGATGCTCCAAAGCAATATGCTTCCAGAAGGTGTGACAGAGGACGAATTATTTGAGAAAGCCTGCAACAACCTGCTGCGCGATGTAGAGTATCGTGTCGCTGAGACGAGCTGGGGCGGCAACGGTCTTGTGTGCGGCGGTAACTTTGAGGCCTGCGCCATCTGCATCCCCGGCATTGCCGAATTCATTGGCCAGCAATATCAGGAGGATTTCATTATGGCTGTACCTGCAAGGGATGTCATCTTGATGGTGCCGGCCGGTGACGATGACCGTGTTCATAACTTAAAAGTGACTGTCCAGAGCATCATGGAGAGCGGCGACCACACCCTATCCAAACATCTGTTCCACTACAGTATCGAGACCCATGAATTCTCTGATATTGGAGAAGCCTACTGAGGAGAAGAAAACCATGAAATGTCCTACCTGTGGCAATGAGATGGAAGCCGGCGGCCTGCTGATTGACGGCACCCTTGTCCGCTGGGTACCGATGGAGACATTTGACCGTGGCCCGTTGGGCAGACTGGTGCTGACTGAAAACAGGGTCATTGAACATGAGACCAATATGCTCACGAAACAGACAAAAGTATCCAATGCTCACTTCTGCTGCACATGCGAAAAAGTTGTCGGCATTTTTGATGTCCAGTAGATAACTATGCGGCCTGTTGGATTGGAGGAATAATGTTGAGGAGAATCGTACGTGACAACATCCATGCTCCGTTCAGTTTACACGACATGAATGTAATTGAATTCAAGGTCAATGGTAACACACTGACGATGTGTACCCAGTCCGGCATGGTGGAAACTACGCCGCCATACGGTCAGCCAGATGGGTTTATCGAGTTCCATGATGTGCGATGGGACTTTAGCTACGTTTATCTACTTGGTGTTACAGGAAATGTCGGCACATTCACAGGCGAGAAGATGATGTTAAAGGACTTCATGAGCAGATACACGCAGTTCGGTTTTTCCATTATGGACGAAACTTACGGCTATAACATGACGAAATACTGTGGTTATCTTCTGTCAAATCGACAACACTGCGAATGTTTTATCGAAATATATCATGATGGCGATATGGTCTTTGTCGCCGAGGAATAAGCACAAAACACACAGCGACAGCCTCTACACGGGGCTGTCGCATTTTTCATGCAGGTTCTTCCATACTCTCTCTGACTGTCATAAATGAAGCTTGGGAGCATCATCTATGTCGGAATTCAAACACACGAATCAGAAAGGGAAACACACATGAAAATCAAACAGGAAATCTTGAACATCCTTGAAGAATGCACCATTGAAGGGAACCTCCTGTTCCTTCCGCCCCGGCAGCTCGACCGGAAGACCTACGAAGCGGTAAACAAATGCCTTACGTCTTTAGGCGGCAAGTGGAACCGCAAATCAAAGGCTCATGCATTCGATTCTGACCCGTCCGAAGCCTTTGACAATCTGCTCATGACAGGCGAAACGGAGGATATGAAGAAGCACTTCCAGTTCTTCCCCACGCCCAGAGACATTTCCGCATTCATGTGCGAGTACGCCGAGCTGGACGCTTCGCACAATGTTCTGGAGCCTTCCTGCGGCCGCGGGGATTTGGCGGATGTCATCTACGAGCGCTGTAAGAATCTCTCCTGCATCGAACTCAACACAGAAATGTCCCGACACCTCGATGAAAAGCCGTATTCATGCAAGTACATGGATTTCCTCTCTATGGATGCAGAGACTTCTGGCAGATACGACCGCATCATCATGAACCCTCCCTTCTCCAAGCAGCAGGATATTCGCCATGTGATGCATGCCTATCGTCTTCTGGCTTCCGGCGGCGTCCTGGTCTCTGTCATCAGCACCGCCCCCTTCTGGCGCACAAGTAAGCTTGCTCTGGAGTTCAGAGACTGGTTTGAGGAAAACCACGGAGAGTCCGTACCGGTAGACGAGGGCGTGTTCAAAGAAAGCGGGACAATGATTCCCACCTACATCATCAAGGTGAAAAAACCGCTTGCCTGACGTTTTACAGGTCTTTCAGCACACAAGCTCAACACGAAGGAAGGAGAAATTTTGAAGCTCACAGGAAAAATCAAAAATGCAGATGGAATCCTCGTAACAGACCCTTATTACCTCTGCGTAGAGGACCTATGCTACAAAAGGGATATCGAAGGAACTCTGAACGCCGTCATCTCCATTAGGACGCACAAGGAAAAAGCTACATATGAGGGGAAGCAGCTCAATGTATCTACAACAGACCTCGACATGCTTCTATCCCGCGGCAATCTTATTTCGTTGAGAAAAAAAGACAACGCATTGCTCTACTCCCCGGAAATTTCCATCTACCCAAAGTCTGTCTGCGTCGATACTGCCCGGCTTTATGTAGGGTCCCTCGGCGGGTACTCCCCGGAATACGCGCTCCTGACTGGCGGAGACGGGCAATTTGGGGAGACGGTGGAGTTTACTATCCCCGGTCCCGAGGGCACAACATACCGCATCTCCGGAGAGATGGCCTATGCCGGTTGGTACGGTGTTGCCATTCGTTTGAGCTTCCCATCCGATGTCATTGCGGAGAACGAGCTACTTCAATCCCTTGTCGCTGAGTTTCACATCGAAGATATCAAGAATACTGGCATATAGTCCCCGGTCCCTGCCACGAAATATATGAAAAGACAAAGGAGACGACCATGAAAAAAGAGTATCAGATTTTTGAGCGTATGCAGCAGAACAACTTTTCCTTTTGGTTCCCGAAGGTGGAACACTGCGGCATCCGTGTCCCCCGCTCCATCATCATCCCAGTGGATAATGAGATGATTCGGCATTTCTATATGGAGCAGTCCGGCGATTACGAGGCCATTCTCTGCTTCGTAAAGAACACAGTCGAGCCGGCCGTCAAGGAGGCCAAGTTCGGTCTGTGTTTCGTAAAGAACGGGACATTCAGCAATAAGTTTGATGCCGGACATTCCTGCCTTCCCCATCCCGGCTCGTTGACTGAAGCTATCATCAACATCAACTACGGTGCCCTTTGCAATGATGCTGGCGGGGAGAGCGAAATCATCGTCCGGGAGCGTATCCCTCATAACGCCAAAGTCACCCCCTGCATTTACAATGGTCTGCCCTTCCGCAATGAATTTCGCGTCTTCTACGACTTCGATGACCAAGAGGTCATGTTTGTCGTCAACTACTGGGACTACGACTACATCTATTCCCACCTCTACGATATAACGGACCGCATCATCTTCGACCACCAGCGGGAGAAGATGGAGGTGCGCTACGAAGCCTTCAAAGACAAAGCGGCTCAGGCTGTGGCTGAGGCGATGAAAAACGTCTCCGGACTGGACAGCGCGTGGTCTGTTGACTTGCTGCTGGACGAAAAGGACAACTTCTGGCTCATCGACATGGCCGTAGCCGAGCAGTCCGCGTACTGGGAGAAGCGGCCCGGCTATACAGCGCCCGAGGAGCCAAAGCGCACTCCTATCTGCCTCATAAAGGAAACTGACGAAACCGCCATCGAACAAATCTGATTCTGACAGCATACAGGGAGCTGGACACGCCATGGTGTCTGGCTCCCTTCTTATTGTCTGTGCCTCCCCGCCCCTCTTTTCATTCATACTGATGCGAGGTTATCGATTGACGAGTGGAGCTGAAAAAGTCAATAACCCAGATTATTACGAAAGGAGCCACGCCCATGAAATATCTCATCCTCATTTCCACCGACAACGTAAGGGATGTTCAGGTCTATACCGGTGTACCGGATGACCCGGACAAAACATTCAGTGATGACTGGGAGGACTATAAAAACGCCGAAATCTTCGTTGGCATTTACACCGCACTGACGGAGACGAATGCACTGGAAACAGCGGCCTGTGAACTGAATCTCCCTGTCACTTCACTACGCTGCATCTGCCTTGGTTCTGAGCAGCCTATGCTTACGAAAAAGGATGCCGCCGCATTCCTTACACGACACTATGAGTTGGACGCCTATCCCAAAGGCTCTCCGGAACGCAGGGAATGTGTCCGCAAGTTCCGCACCGATTTCTCCATGACGCCTCATGCCATGCGCCATAATAACTGGAAAATCCTGTCCCGTGCCTGTACCCTCTATGAGAAGCACTACCGGATGCATATGCGGGAGAAGGACATCTGGGATGTCGTCATCCGCGATTTAAGTAATTCATATCGAATCATCAGCCGAGACGAAGGAGAAGAACAGTCATGACATTATCCGAACTCACGACCCCTTACGAAGCCCACAAGGTCTTCACCTTCTCCAGCGATGGGAAAAGGGCCGTTCAGCACAATGTGGATTTACGCCAGATACATGGTTCCCTCTATATGACACAGCCTCGCTCTGATACCACTGGCAGCTATGACTATGCTTTCTATATCTGTTTCCCGGAGCATCTCACCGGCATGGTCTTTCAGCCCTTTTACCATGACCCTTCCAAGGTCGACGTAGATGTACTGACCAGCGAGATTGCCAAACTGGGGCTGGATACCGCCGAGCACTTCATCCAGGAACTGGACCGCCGGGTCACAGGAGGACTGTTTATCAGCGTTGTCCAAATCGCTATGGCATCGCAAATCCGTCCGGATAAGTCTTCCGTCTATGTGAAGGCCCGGGATGATTTCTACGCCCGCCGGGAACAGGAAGACGCGGAACGTGCCCGTATCGAGCAGGAGGAGGAGCAAAGGCGCAAAGCGGAGGAAGCAGCAAGATACCAGGCGGAAGCGGATGCAGCACGCAGCGAACTCATGGGATGGGGCGACACGATGCCGCCGATGCAGCTGTTCCGTATCCAAAAGACCATGAACAAGCAGTACCGCTACGACGGTGTTATCAAGACCCGCCGGCAGTTTGTCATTGACTCCATCAACGATGGGTACAAACCGGAAATGCGGGAAAATGTCACCTCCTTCTATGGCAGCAAGTGGGATGTGAAGGAAAGCAAGCCGCGGACGGAATACCGTCTTGCAGATGCCGAGGGCGGCTCCTATCTCATCACGAAAACGGAGTATGACTTCGCCCTGTATCTCTATAACAAAAAGAACGCTTCATAATCACATAAGTCGCGGGGAGACAGCTTCTGTCTCCCCTCAGTTACAGGAGGAACTGAACACATGATAAATTGGAGAGTCCTTAATTTCGATTTTCCCGAGGAGCTTCCTTTCCAACACATGCTCCAGCGACATGGCGCCGAGGCGTCCATCTACGTTACCATTGTTGGAAGCCACAAGGAACCGACGAAATATCGCCGCAATGAAGTGACAAGGTATCCCTGCAATGAGGAGACGAAGCTGCGGGAACTGTGGCAGCTCTGCCGCCCCCACGGGGACTATCTGCTCTGGCAGCCCGTACAGCCGGTCCCAAAGCCGCCGGAGAAATACCGCATCTGCCTGCCCATAGTCTGCACCACACGGGATAAAGGACGCTGCGCCCTGCTGGATGACATGTACTGTATGAAAGAGGGCCGCTGCCCCCATCAGAGGGTCCATCCGGAGTTCTCTGATGAACGCTGGTGACGGAGGTGTTTCATGGACATTTTAGATACTGCTCTGACCCCGGAATCGCTCTACGCTTTCATGGAGCGGATTCCCTATTTGACTGACAGAAATACTGGTGTATCCTTCCGGCTGTCTGTTCCCCTTCCCATTGCTGACGATGGCGACATCGTGTATTGCGGTGAGGTTGTTGCGCAGGACCGGACATATAGGAACTGCATTCTCTGGAAGTTAATTTTCTGCTTCTCGATAGGCAGGGGCATATACGATATCACTGTTTTTAAAAACAATGAGGTCGTGCGCAAATGCTCCACCATGACTACATCCGAATTCTATGACCTTATCGGCAGTCAATTCACCCTGAACCCGCCACGCAGCAGCAGGGACTCGCAGCGCAGATGCGTTTGGAACACAGTGCCGTTAATGGATGTACTGCGATTTTTGGAGGATGCGCCGGCCGCAATCAATTCTCAAATACATCTTGACATTACTCTACATCGCAGTCTTGGGTCTGGCGACATCGTTTATCACGGTACAATGTGGACTGACGGGCCACCACGAAAACGCAAAAAACTATATGATTGTTATCTGGAGTTTCGCTACTCCACCGCCTGCAGCCTCCACGATGTATCTGCATACGTTAAGAAAGAGAAAGTGGTCAATGTCAGCTACATACTGTTTCCCCACTTCCAGAAATGCGTGGAGAGAATCTTCGTCCCCAGATATAAAGCGCCACAGATGCATCTTGCAGAAACGCCCATAATCATCCGTCAGATAAGGAGTTCATAATGAAATACAATCCTCTTATCCCGCCCCTCTCTGTCCAGTCTCTGGCGGAGTTCCTGCGGGATTTGGCCTATTCGAAAAAGCTGTTTCACTCTGTGGACTGGAGCCTGTCTGTTTCCCCTCCTAACGAGGGGGACGCGGCAATCCGGCATCTCGGGAGCATCTGTACCCACGCCCGCTCCCGCCCTGTTACTAAACGCATTTACCTATCCTTCTGCTATACAGAGGACATGGGCATTCATGATGTGAAAGCAACTGTGGAGGGCAATACCGTGCGGCATGAGCAAAGCATGACCTTCGAGGCGTTTCGCAGCTATGCCATGTCTTTATTTGATGCGGATTCCCTGTATGCGCCAGAGCGTGTTCGTGAACGCCAGCAGAAACGGCCGACAAAGGACGCTCCCACGCTGCTGGAGTTTACTGCATTCCTATGCAGCTTCTCTCCTGCCTCCGGCGAAGCAGTGGACTGGTCTCTGCGCGTCCTCCATCCCCGCGACATCTGGGATGACGTCGCCTATAGCGGAGGACTTTGGACTCATTATCCATCGGCAATCCCTCCCGCTGCCCCCTTCCATTCCATCTCGTTCTCCTACTCCAGAACCTGGGGCATTTACGATGTCTCGGCATGGAATAACAAAATTAAGTACGCAGAGATAAAGAGAACTGACCTCAATGGCCTAAAGCGGCTGGCAGAAAACCTTTTTACATCCACATCAAATGAATTGGAGGATGCCATATGAAACAATCCCGGAGAGAAGACACCTCTGCAATCCCGGCAACCAGTACGGTACCATCTCCCACATTGCTGCAAATCATGGACTTTATTTATGGCCTGGAACATTCTCCCGGCATGCGATTTACTCTGAACTGGAGCATTTATCTAACCGAGCTGCGGAACGAGAATGGCGACGCTGTATTCACAGGCGACATCTATACCCATGACCGCACCGAACCGCCGCGCTTTTACCGCTGGCTCCGTTTTCAATGGACCCAGACAAGAGGCATCTACCATGCGACTGCGTACGAGGACTATCAGATGATGTCGGAGTTCCCGGTTATGACGTTTCCGTCCTTTGTGGAACATGTCATAACACTGTTTGAAGCCGAAGATTTTGACTACTCTGTGGCGGACGAGCCTGTGGAAAATGTAACTATGAAAAAGCGCAGGCCTGTCCGACGCAACCGCAAAAAACCTTATTTACAGGAACTTTTCGATTTTTGCTATGAGGTCTCCCATTTCAATGGCGGTATCCTCGACTGGAGCGTCGGCGTTCAATATGACCATGACAAGAACGGCCGTCTTTACTATGAGTTTTCACCCGGACGCCACAGAGCAAAAGGAGTCCCCATCCAAAAGTTTTATCCAAGTCTTTGCTTCTGCTATGATGAGTCTATTGGAATCTATGCTGTTTTCGCCTGGGAAGACCCTCTTACCCCTGTCGAACACAAGAAACTTTCATTTAATGACTTAAAGGCTTTGGTCTGCCGGCTGTATCAGATTGACGGCAGCGGCCAAAGTCTCCCGACAAAGGAGCCTTGATATGAAGGAAAACAGAACCATCCACATTGCTGTCTTAAAGGAGCATCTGCATCCAGAATCCATTATGAGGGCGCTGGCGCCTATCGCCAGATGTACCTGCACGATTCATGACGACATTATCCACATCACAGCCGTTACGGAGCTGACACGCAGCAAGCACCCCGACAATGCCTGCGCTCTCACGAACGATATCATCTCCGAGCTGGAGACAGAGGAAAAGATAGAAACTATCCTCGACGGACTTGGCTGCTGCTTCGTGCTTATGCCCGAGGAACAGCTCCCTCTTTCGCCGGTCGGCCATGCCCGGGCCGAAGGTCTCAATAGCCTCCTTTCCAGCATCCATCAGGTCAGGGAAAAGTCAAATGACCTCGTTCACTATGTCGCAACGCAGGACGTGGGTTTTGCCATGCGGCGTGTCCTATTCTATTCCGGAAATGCGCTGTTCCACGTTCTGCTGCAAAGGGAAAAGGCGCTTGAATCCAGTCGCTCTCCGCTTACGTCGGACAACTATCAGTCCACCCTGCGCTTCTGGGCCTATGGCGAGTATAAGGACCATACTCTTTGCTTTGTGGATATTGGTCATCCCACGCCGGAGCAGGTCGTGCGTATCCTGAGCCAGTACGATGAATGGTATGGAAATACCGACCAGGACACAGAGGTATACGCGTTGGAATATCAAATACTCACGCGGATGCTCCTCTGTGACAACAAACTTCTGCTGAATCCGAAATACCTCGATACCACGGAGCCGGAAGTCACAAACTGGATTGACGAGATGCTTTTGGCGACAGATGCGTCTCGGACAGTGGACGGTCAAACCGCCTTCGCACTTGCAAGACAACTGACGCAGCAGGACATCAACAGCCTCTGCTCCATCTCTGAAATGTAGGTTGTAAATGGACTGTTTGGTTGTATATTACACCACTTCCCCTTGCCTTTTCCTTTTCACAGTGCTATTCTGAATGCAGCGATACACGAAGCAGGAGGCTGTCCCAATGGAGAAATATCAGTTGTCTACCACACGCACTTTTGAAGATGTCTGGGCGGATATGGCGCCCAGTGAGGAGGCTTTATCCAGCAGCCCTTACCCGAAGAAAGAGGTTTTTTATCTACGGGGCGACCACACCGGCTACCGCTGGTACGTTGAGAACTTCCCCGTCCACAGGGATATGGCAACGCCGGAGCTGAAGCATGAATTCAATGAGCTGATGAAGGATATTCTGGAGACGGAGCCTATCAAAAGCGGCATCCCCGGCATTCTGGAATTCTGCAAGGATTACCCAGAGAGCGTTTTGAAAGACGGCAGCATGAATCGGTATAACTTCTACTACGAGGGCGAGGCCGGCAACTACTGGATTCAGTTTCTGGACATGCCCAAGAACTATAACTTCTACGCACATGCTTATGTAAAATAACTTTTATGGAGATATACCATGGAATACGAAGCAGCGCTGTGTTTTGTCAATGAAAAAATCCAATGTGCTGTAGACTCACTCAAATCCGGCCGTTGGATTGTTTTGGGCGAGGACAATATTATCCCCGCAGTCGGTGGGCCACAGTTCTCCTACACGACGAAGAAAGATGCCATTTTCGATTTTGGGTGCCGCTGTCTTGACGCAAGACGCATTCCAAAGGTGAAGAAATTGCGTGATGGGGTCTACGAATACTACGTGAAGGACTGTGACGATGGGCACGACAAGTCTCCCGTATCCATCATAAAACTGACCAATAAGAACTTGGGGGAATATCAGGATATGCTTCGTCTGGATTTAGAAACTATCCGTGACGAGGAGCTTGACTCCATCTTTGAAAACCCGCTCTACGCGGACGATGATGCACGAAAAGAGGCTATCGTGTCTTTCACCCACCGCGAAATTTATGAATGCATTAAGGCTAACAGTGAGACGGTGTGATTGCCGTGTCGCAGCACGACGTATTCCGGGTTATTGACGAGCACATAAACGACAAAAGGGCGAAGGCATCACTGCCTCCGCCCTTTCATTTTACCCTATCATAAGATATCCCGCAGCTTATCCAGAAATGCTTCCTCGCCCCAGGTGTTGATTTTAAAGAACAGCGCCTGGCTGCCGCCGGCTGTGATTGCCGACAGGTGGATGATGCCGTCACTTCCCTGAAACAGCGTCACATTCATGCTGACCCGGTTCCCTCCGGCATGGCTGAATCGTTCAAAGACACGGACACTGCAGCGTGCATCTCCGCAGCGGAAATCGCTGCTCTCCTCCGCAGAGGCGGATATGCTTCCATTCAGGATGCCTTCCTCTATCCTCGTAAGCAGCTGGTCAAAATCGCCCCGAAGGGTCTGCTCAAGCTTTGCCATCTATTTCTCCTCCCCTATCTTTCCTCTGCACCTCTATGATGACCGGCGGAAACTCAAATAATGGCTCTGCTGCCAGAGTTTCATCCGGGTTTTCCAGACCAAGAACATCATAATATTCGCTCGTAAACCGCAGGTTGCTGTCATCGAAAGATGCCTGTAGCTGCCTCACATACCGATATGGCTCCTCCATCGGCTCCAATCCCAGTTCCCGCTGGATGGTCTCCAGTACCGCTTGCTGCTCCGGCCGCACGGCATTATCCTCGCCCACAAGAAAGTCGTTGAACTGTTCCTGTGTCCAGAGGATGATTTGCTCGGCGGCCGTCGTTGCCTTACAAGCCAATATCAGCTGCAGAAAGTCCTTGAAGTTTTCCGCCAGCGGATACACATACTTATCGCAGCAGGTCTCCGGATTGACCGCAAACACCCGCTCGCCGTACCCGTCGATGAAGCAGTAGTGGATGCCATTCTCCCACCCGATGACTCGGGCGCCGACAGGCGTGCAGAAGTATCCGCCTTCACTGTCACCCTTCTCAAGGCCAATCCAACGTCCATCGATGCTAAGAGCTTCGTATTTTTCAAGCCAGGTCATTGCTTTGTACTCTCCCTTCTCTTTGCGGGCATCAACTCGTAGAGCCTGACAACACTAAGCTTATCTGCGTCTGCAAATGGTGATGTACGCACCCCCTGCTTCATTGTAAGCAGATAACAATGCCCATCCTGCCGCAGAATCTTTGCGATGTCCCCTTTTGTACGATGTCGTGAAATAGCCTGCAGCTGCGTGTCCCATACCTCAATGCTGGCGTCTCCTGTGAGCATAACTGGTCCGACCTCGGGCAGAACCTCTTTCATATACGCATCCTCATCGTCCCGCAGCTCCCGCTCCATGATAATCTCCCGCTTTTGGATATCGAG
>JAFQPT010000331.1 GCA_017411665.1 Oscillospiraceae bacterium
CAATTTGCTTCAATAATCTTAGACAAGGGGGTAGAAAACAGAACGCCGGCTACGCCACTCATAGAGGTTGCTACACCGAGAAGCAGACCAATTTTATCCAAGAACCACATATTCAGTGCAATGGTTGCAATTGTGCCAATGCAGGAAGACAAGCCAATACCGACCAACGCTCCAAATACATAGAAATGCCAAATCACCTTGCTGAAGCCCAGACAAACATACGCAATACCGCCGATGGTCCCAAAGACTACAAGCATTTTACGACCGCCCCATTTGGGGAAAATTCCCTTCATCACAAAGGGCCCAAGAAGCACACCCGTAAACATTGAAATGGTATAAAACAACTTCAAGGAAGACAATTCAACCCCAAGATCCGCAACAATGCTGTTATAGTAAAGTGAAATAGCGGTAGATGTAAAATAAATTATACAGTTGATCAGGCATGCGAAAATCACGATCATAACATATCGGCTATTACTCTTTTTTACAGTAGCTTCATTCATCGCATAATCTCCTTTCTCTTAATAAAGATTGAATTCCACGACAGTACATGTTTAGTCAAAATCGTAGTAGATTTCTTCAAGAACGTCTTCGATACGTTCAGGATAGTTGCCGCCGGCCATAAACCACAGTGTATCCTTGGGCACATCGGGAGCCATCTTAATGAAGGTCTCGTGGTCGCAGCAGTCGGAAGGAGCAGGAACACCAACGCTCTTGTACCAGTAAACAAACTTGTCTGCAATCTGATCAACTACATTCTTGGAATAAGGATCGATCTGCAGGTATTCAGCCAGCTGCGCAGTGGTTGCCTTACACTTAGGCAGATAATGTCTTAGTACCGCAGGCTGTACCCAAGCACAAGCAATACCATGAGGCGTGCCAAAGAAATGAGTAATGGTGTGAGCTACAGCATGATGCCAGCAGCCGGTACCGCCATAGAACATAGGCATTGCGGTTGCAATTGCCATAGCGCTTCGATACTGGATGTTGCCGGGATCCCTCTGCAGCTTAGGCAGAACTTCCCACAAAATTTTGAACAGATCCATGTTGACCAGGTTCTGCATGTAGTAATTACCATCGGTGATCAGCAGCTTGTTAAATGCATGCGCAATAGCATCGCAGGCATTTGCAAGTGTGTTGACCTCATCAACCGTAACGGAGAAATTGGGATCAATGAACGCATAGTCAGGAGATGTGTCACCGCTCATCAGAGTATCTTTTGTTCCCTGAGGACTGGTAATTACCGCACCAACAGAAAGCTCGCAGCCTGTGCCACTCATAGTGGGGACCATAAACAGCATCATGGGAGACTTACGGGGATAATACTGGAAGCCTGCACCTACTGCAATCTGACTGAGGGTATGGTCGGGATTTGCAAGCAGATGACGAAGTGCTTTCGCGCTGTCTTCTACACTGCCGCCGCCGACAGCAACAATCGCATCGAAGCCCTTATCTTTTACATAATTGTAGGCTTCATAGATGGATGTCTGAGAAGGGTTGACTTCTGTCTTATCGTAGATCTCATATGCAATACCAACTGCCTCAATGGTCTTTGCAATCTGATCTGCGTAACCCAGCGATCTGACAACAGGACCGGTCAGAAGCAGAACATTCTTCCGCTGATACATGGCCAGCTTTTCGCCAACCTTCGCGGAACATCCGGGGCCAAAGGTATAACCACAAGTCGGATTGTAGTCATAAGTTTTGGTGAACATTTTGTAGAACTTTTCGTTAACCATAAATGATTCTCCTTTACAAATATTATGAATGGTGACTTATCACCCACTGTACACGAAATATGAAGTATTAGGCAAAATCGTTCCAAGCTTCTACCAGAACTTCTTCAACGGTTGCGGGATAATTGCCACCCGCCATATGCCAGAAGCTGTCCTTGGGAACATCAGGTCCCATCTTCATCCAGATGTCATAATCACAGGAGTCTGCGGGAGAAGGAATACCAATACTCTTGTACCATTCGATCATCTTATTGCAGATATCATCCACTACGGTGTATGTATTGGGGTTCAGACCCAGCATTTCAGCCAGCTGTACAGTTGTGGCAGTGCACTTGGGCAGATAGCGGCGCAGTACTGCAGGCTGCACCCATGCACAAGCGATACCATGAGATGTACCGAAATAATGGGTAATAGTATGTGCATAAGCATGACCCCAGCACTTATTGCCGCTGTAGAACATTGGCATGGCTGTTGCCAAAGCGATTGCACTACGGTAAGAAACGTCATCGGGCTTTGCGAGTGCCTTGGGAACGACTTCCAGCAAAATCTTGATCAGATCCACGTTGACCAGAGTCTGCATATAGTAAATACCGTCGGTGATCAGCAGCTTATTGAAGCCGTGTGCAATGGCATCACATGCAGCTGCGATGGTGGGCTTTGCAGGAAGGCCGATGGAGAAATTGGGGTCAATAAATGCGAAGTCGGGAGCAGTGTCCCCGCTCAGGCAGGTATCCTTAGTACCTACAGGGCTGGTGATCACTGCACCGGCAGACAACTCACAACCGGTACCGTTCATAGTCGGTACGGTAAACAGCAGAACAGGAGATCTGCGGGGGCGGTACTGGAAATTGGGCCCCATTGCGATGTCGTTGATCTGCATGTCAGGATTGCCGCACAGATGTTTTACACCCTTGGCTGTGTCCATAACACTGCCGCCGCCCACTGCAACGATCACATCGAACCCCTTGCCTTTCATGTAATCAAAGGCGCGATGTACACATGCTGAGGAGGGGTTGACTTCAGTATCATCATAAATTTCATACTCGATGCCGCAGGCTGCGATCCCCTTAGCGACCAAGTCAGTATAGCCCAGAGAACGCACAGTGCGGCCGGTAATGATGAAAGCCTTTTTGCGCTGATACATGGCCAGCTTTTCTCCAACCTTAGCAGCACAACCGGGACCCAGGGTGTAGCCGCATGTTGGATTGAAATCATAAGGTTTGGTGAACATGTCATAAAATCTTTCGTTTACCATATGAACATCTCCTTTTCTAATTTTTCGTGGTTCAACTTATACCTTTTCTTGTGTTCATCATAGCAAAATTGCCGAAATAATAATGGACGATTTGTTATTAAATTAACATTGACGTTTTGTCCATTTTGGACTACACTACAGCTAGTGAAGCACCACCTACTTTTTGTTTTAATTCGATTATATTCCCTTTTAGGAGATGATTCTTTTGAAATTAAGCCTTCATATTTTAGCTGATTGGCTCTCTGAGCAGGTTCCTTTGTCCGAAATTGACAAAGGCGAGTGTATTTACACTCGTGCGACCATGTCCAAAATGGACATGTCGCAACCAAGCGATTGTCTGATTGTGACAACAGACGAAAACAACCCCTCAGTTGTTTTGCTTGGAAATCACGAGCGATTGGTGCTCAAATCGGAAAACGTATTGGATGTTTACATCGCAGTCGTAGATGCGTTTATTCACTATAATCGATGGGAATCGCAGTTAAAGGACGCTGTCCTCCAGATGCGTTCTTTCCAGGAAATCACCGAAATCGCTCACTCCGTCTTACCATACGATATTTTGGTGTTTGATTGGCGCGGCATGATTTTGGGTTCTTCTGACACCCCTGAAGTTGCTAAGCAACGTAAAATGCTGGATGCCTATGTATTTACAAAGATTCAAGAGGGTGAAATCTGCAAACAAGTTGCTCAAAATGCAATTCCGGCCGGATTTGTTGACACTGAAGTGAAAGCCTCCGTTATCGCTATGAATGTCTACTTCCCAGATAACTCCTTTGTCATGTTTTATATCTCATCCGACAATACTCCAGGGAAAAACTTAGCCCACATGCAGCTTGCTTTGCACATGCGATCCATCCTCTCCTATATGAAGCCCACGAAAAGAGAAACAGAAAATCTCCTTCCCTTATACACAGAAGTACAAAACATTCTTTCCGGCAGCACACCCAACCACAATGAAATCGAAGAGATCTGCAAATTTAAAGACTGGCTCAAAGATGAATATTATCTGCTTTACAGATTTGAAGGACACTCCAACTTCTCCATGAAACGAGATGGGCTGAACAGTATGCTCACCATGAAACTTACCAGAGCCTTGGTATTTACATTCAATAAGCGGACGTATATGTTAATCCCGGAAAGTTACCAAAAGGAGGCTGAGACCGTACTGCAGACAACACTCCCCTACTTTGATACAACCGCAATTGTTTCTCTGCCTTTTTCTGATTGGGCCGATCTACCTTCCGCACGTGAGCAAACGGAGACCACACTTTCACTCTGTAGCAACGCAAGCGGAAAAATATATTATTGCCAAGACTATGTCTGGGAGTATATTTTCTCGAATGTACAGGAAATGTGTATAAAACTGAATCTCATTTCTCCCGACGTGCAGCTGCTAAAGGATTACGACATAGAGCATGACACAGAGTTGTTAAAGACCTTAAATATTTATCTGAAGTGTCAGTCCAATATGACCTTGTCTGCAGAGAAGCTCTACATTCATCTAAACTCCATGAAATACAGAATTAAGAAAATTGAATCGCTGATTTCTTCCGATTTGAAGCAATACAAAGATCGTCAGATTCTACTGTTCTCCAGCGAAATTATCTTGGAAAAGCAAAGAAAAATGTAAAAAACAGTAACGCCAAATGTCAGTGTAAATACATAACACTCCTATCGTTGAATTTTCGAAATTGCTAAAAAAGACTGGGTACCGTATTCAGGTATCCAGTCTTTTTACTTAGTAAAAAACGTTCAGAAAAATATATGTGCACACGGTGATCATTAAAGAGCTCGGAACTGCAGCCCATGAATGGAAAGAGGTTTCGTTTCAAGGAAGTATGCTATTGCTAAAGGAGAGACATGAACTGCAGTTCCGAATGATACCTTAGTTCAGACCGATTGCAAACTTGTTGCCTGCCTGTACTGCATCGGAAATCTTTGCGGGAACATTGGCATCACCGGCCTTGAATACACGCTGCTGACCAGCTGCATATAGTGCAAAGAACAATTCATCACAAGCCTTGACACCAGTAGACAGAATCACTTCTTCTACTTCCAGAACCCGCTGTTCACCCACAGTTGCTTCCGCAACAGATTCAATGGTCAGCTTACCATCAGTATAGTCGTTGACCTTGTGTTCGTAGTAAAGAGGAATTCCCTGCTCCTTGCAGTGCAGAGTTTCCAGCTTTGCTTCCATAGAATAGTTCTGCCCACCGCCCATAGTCAAGGGGAATTCAGGCGCAAAGTCAACAATACACACGTCATTGCCTTGAGCCTTCAGATACAGAGCTGTTTCCAGACCGGTAATGCCGCCACCGATGACTGCCATCTTCTTGTTTTCAAACTGGATACCTTCATCCAACAGCTTTCTGGACTGCAGGCAATTTTCAACACCAGGAATCGGAGGTACAGTCACTTCGGAACCGGCTGCGATCAAAACTGCATAAGGCTGCAATGCCATGATTTTTTCAACTGTAGCTTCTTCGCCCAAGCGTACATCAATGCTTTCTACCTCTGCCATATTTGCATAGTAGCCGCATGCCCAATCAAATTTTCCCTTGTAAGGAGGCTTCTTTGCTACATGAACATGTCCGCCAATTCGGTTGGACTTTTCAAACACTACGGGTTCGAAGCCGCGCTGCTTCAGAGTAACTGCTGCTTCCATACCCGTGGGGCCTGCACCTACAATAGCAACCACACGACCATCGCCATTCTTGACCAGAGGACGGTCTGCCTCTTCACGAAGTGCATAGGGATTCACAGAGCAGCAGGACTGATCCTTCTGGAACATCTTGACGTTCCAGCAATTCATGCAGGAAATGCAGTAGCGCAGTTCGTTTTCTCTGCCCTCTTCACACTTCTTGACCCAATTACGTTCAGCCAGAATACCACGAGCCATGCCAACCATATCACACTTGCCTTCTTCGATGATCTGATCAACAAACTCGGGATGACGAATGCTGCCGGAGGCAGCTACAGGAATCGAAACTGCCTTCTTCACGATTGCGGCAGCGGGAACCTTCCAGCCTTCAGCACGATGTACGTCACCTGTCATAATATCGTCTCTTACCGCCAGAGTACCACCGGCGGATACAGTAATAAGGTCAGCACCTGCCTGTTCAGCCAGAACCGCATACTTAGCTGCCAGTTCAGGCTGAATGCCGTCACTGCCATAATAAGGGATACCTTCTCCTTCAGGGAAGTCAAAGCCCTGCAGCTTTACCGCCAGAATCTTATCGGGACCAATCACCTCACGAAGCTGCTTCAGAACTTCAACAGAGAAACGTGCACCGTTTTCGGGAGTATCGCAGCCATATTCGTCCGTTCTATGGTTCCACAGAGGAGACATAAACTGGTTTGCCAGGTAGGTGTGACACATCTGGAATTCAACACCATCAGCACCGGCTGCCATAGCACGCTTTGCGGCATCCACAAACTTTGCCTGGATACGACGAATTTCCTCAACAGACAGATCGTTAACGGTAGGGAGCTGCATATCGCTGCCGTATGCGATCTGACCACCATGCCAGAGCTGGATCAGAATCTTTGCTCCATTGTCATGTGCTGCTTTTACCAGCAGCTTCACGCCAGGCAGGAACTTGTCGCTGAAAATACTGGGTGCCAAAGGTTGAATGGAAGGATATACTTCATCAACATTCATTGCGCCGGGGATTACAAGGCCTACGCCCCCCTTTGCAACAGATGCGATATAATCAATATCTCTGCGAGAGATCACACCGTCAAAACCGGACATAGCCTTAGCCATAGCCATGAAAATCACACGGTTTTTTACTTCGACATTGCCCAGACGGATAGGTTCAAGAAAATGGTGTTTCATAATATTCAGTTCCTCCCTTTCCTTAAATATACATATTTTCGCCGCTGGCACGAACGGTAATATCACTGATGTTTACGCCCCAAGGCTGATTAATTACATAAATAATGTTATCAGCCAAATCATCCGCAGTAGGTGCACGCAGCAAAATATTGTCACGATCCGCCAGAACACTGGGATCTTCAGGCTTGGGACCCATAGCAGCAAAAAGCTTACCATACAGACCACCCATAGACGCATTCAGAGATACAATGGAATCATTCAGTTCCGTTGTAGGAACGCTGGTGGGGCGAACTGTAGTCACCTTGATTTTACCCTGTGCTTCCACACGCAGAGAGTCCGCAAGGAAACGTACGCCAACCTTTGCCACATTATACACACCGGCACCTTGTACTGCATAATTGCCCAAGGTGGAAGAAATGTTGATAATCTGACCACGGCCCTGTGCAATCATAGGATCATATGCAGCACACATACCGAAGAGAGTACCCTTAATACAGGTATCCAGACATTCTTCCCACTGATCCAATGCCAGCTTATAATCCGCAAAATATGCATGAGGCATATTACCTGCATCATTCACCAACACGTCGATACGTCCATAGGTATCGATTGCATGCTGTACCATCGCAAACA
>JAFQPT010000332.1 GCA_017411665.1 Oscillospiraceae bacterium
ACGGGTGATCGCCTGACGAATCCACCAGGTAGCGAAGGTAGAGAACATGTAGCCCTTGGTGTAGTCAAACTTTTCAACTGCCTTGATCAGACCCAGAATGCCTTCCTTGATCAGATCCAGGAACAGCAGGCCGCGGCCTACGTAACGCTTAGCGATGGAGACGACCAGACGCAGGTTTGCTTCTGCCATGCGGCGCTTGGCATCTTCGCTGCCTTCTGCCATTTCCATAGCCAGCTGCATTTCTTCTTCGGGAGTCAGCAGGGGAATCTTGCCGATTTCCTTCAGATACATGCGGACGGGGTCGTCGGTGGAGAAGGTATCCACCATAGCTTCGGTGTTTGCGATGTCTTCTTCGGTAATTTCTTCGATGTTTTCCAGTTCGCCTGCATCGGGAGCCAGATCTTCCAGAGTAACCAGAATGTTTTCGCCGGTCAGCTCGATGTTATGGACTTCCAGCTGTTCATAGAACTTGTCCATTTCGTCGTTGTCCAGATTCAACTCTTCCAGAACATCGCCCACTTCCTTAGCGGACAGCTTGTGGGAGGTCTTGCCCTTGTTAATCAGGTCATTCAGGCGTTCTTCCTTGGTCTTTACGGGAGCAGCGGGTTCTTCTTCCTTCTTTTTTCTGCTCTTGCGCTTGGTGGGAGCTGCAGCAGCGGCTTCCAGAGTTTCTTCGATGATTTCTACAACTTCAGACACAGTTAATCCAACTTTCTCTGTTTTATTTCCAGCGTTATCCGCCATAGTATATCCCAACTATGTATGTTTCATGTTGCCGCAAAAGACGGCGGTGGGTTACTGTTTGGAGGTATAAGCTTTTTTCTTTCGCATGGTATCCGCGAAACTTGCAAGGTCCATATTGTCGCCCTGCTTGTTTCGGCGTTCGCTTTCCATGATTTCTATATAGTCGGACAGAGCCTTCTGTCCGTTAGCGACTGTTTCGGGTTTCTGCAGGATGACCGTCAAAAGACTGATCTCGTCGTTTGTCAGGTCTCCCGACAGCTTTGCGATGGTCACATCGTCCGTCCTGCCCAGCTTGCGGATGGCGCGGTAGATGTTGCCCAGCTCGGGTACGGTGAACTGCTCGGGGTCGGGGGGTGTGATGCGGTCAAACAACTGACTGTCTAAGTACAGCAGTCGGATGATGCCTTCCTCAGCCATAGCCGAGCGGCTGTTTTCGTAGCGGATGGAGCGGATGGGGCTTTTGCCCACAGCACTGATCTCCTGTTTTTCTGCCTGCCGTTTGTTGCGTCCTGCGTTGCGTTTGCGGAGGTTTTCCACATCGTCCCGCACGGCCTGCGACGAAACACCGACCATTTCCGCCACACGCATGGCGTAGACCTCCCGCTCTGCCTTGCCCGAGAAGGTGGCGATGTACTGCTCGGCTTCCTTGAGGAAGTTCAGCTTGCTTTCGGGTACGGTCAAATCGTATTTTTCCTTGATTTTGCCGAGGGTGTAGTCGGTGTGGTCCTCCGACTTCTCCAACAGGTTGCGGAAGCTGTCGGCACCGAACTTTTTGATGTATTCGTCGGGGTCTTTGGCGCCTGTCATGGTCAGTACGCGCACCTTCACATCCAGTTTTTCCAGAATGCCGATGGCGCGTGCGGTGGCCTTTTGCCCTGCGGTGTCTCCGTCATAGGCGATGACCACTTCGCTGACATAGCGGCTGATGAGTCGAGCCTGCTCGGGGGTTAGCGAGGTGCCCAGCGAGGCGACTGCGTTATCAAACCCTGCCTGATGCAGTGACACAACGTCCACGTTGCCTTCGCACAGGATGACGTAGCCCAGCTTGGTTTTCTTGGCAAGGTTCATACCGAACAGATTTTTACTTTTATTGAACACCGGTGTTTCCGGAGAGTTCATGTATTTGGGTTCTCCGTCGCCGAGGATACGGCCGGAGAAGCCGATGACGTTGCCGCGTACGTCGAATACGGGGAACATCAGTCGGTTTCGGAAGGTATCGTATACGCCGCCCTTCTTGCCCTTGCGGACAAGACCTGCCTGCAGCATGAGGCCTTCCGAGTACCCCAGCGCCTTCATCGCCTTGACTAGGCTGTCCCATGAGTCGGGGGCATAGCCCAGACCGAACTTCTTCACGGTGGCGGGGGTCAGTCCGCGGCGCAGCGCATAGTCCTGTGCGGGTGCGCCTGCCTCGGAGAGGAATTGCTTGTAGAAGAACTTTCCTGCATCCTTGTTCAACTTTAACAGCTGCTCACGGCGGCGGGATTCGGGGTCATCCCGATGTTCTTCCGGTACCTGCAGCCCTACCCGCTTTGCAAGGAATTCCACTGCTTCGGGGAAGGTCAGGTTTTCGATTTCCATGATAAAGTTGAAAACACCGCCGCCTTTTCCGCAGCCGAAGCAGTGATAAATCTGCTTTGCGGGGGCAACGGAGAAGGAGGGAGTCTTTTCGCTGTGGAACGGGCACAGACCAAACAGGTTCGACCCGCTCTTTTTATTCAGCCGCACATATCCCGATACCACATCGGCAATATCGTTGCGGTCGGATACTTCCTGCAGGAATGATTCGGGAATGGGCACGGCTTCACTTCCTTTCGTTGTAGGTAATGAAATAGGGTGGATTACATGATTTAATCTAAATATTCTTTGTATGGCTCGAATGCGTTAAGTGCCCTTTTGAGTTGTTGGTTTGCAACAGCTTCAATTCTAATTACTTGACGATACTTGGATAGAACCTCTTCGAAATGAGAGTCGTCAATGTAAAGAAAACCTGATACTAAGGATTGCAACAGGTTAAATTTTTTAGGTTTTTCCTCATGAGGGAAAGATAGTGTTACAGAACCATCTGATAGTTCGACTAATTTACCTTTGCCGAAGGATTTGTGAATAACTGGGGCACCGTTGTCTATAAGTTGACTGAAAACGACTTTAGCCTCATTTAACAGTTCAAGGTTTTTCTCGGCGATATATACAGCATCACGTAATTCTATAGCCTTTTGTTTTTGTTCTAAATATAGTTTTTTAGCAGAAGATGTTGTTTCCTTGATTGAGATTCCGCTATATAGGCCGTAACGTTTAGCGCAAAATATTATGTCGACCAAAAGTATGTGAAGGTTTTCGTCCTTGTGCATTTGGTCATTTGTGTTAAAACGACTTAGATGTGTATCTATAAGTGCAGGATTATTTCTTATATGATAAATTATTTCATCACAGAAACGATGAAACACATCAAGTTTGAAATTTGTGTATGTTCCCCAATCATCATAAAACTCTACACAATCAGCAAGATATTTTGCCTCAGTTGCTTTGTAGTAATAATAGGTATTGGGATCATAGAACCAGAGATATGCCATAACAGAACGTTGATTATTAACATAAAGATGGCTAGAGGGAAAGTATTTATTGAGAAGAATATTACTTTCAGCAATGAAGACATCAATCTTTTTTTGGCGAGCTAGCAAATCGCCACCATCGTCAGCAAACAAGTTTACGAACATGTTATATACGGTGTGAGGCTCTTTCCTAGCGTATTCAACCATTGCAAAGAATGGTTGTTGTTGATTGCTGTCTATGAGGTTCTCGGTTGCTTTCCATGCATTGTAAAGCATGAAGGGAAAATCCTGAATAGGTATGTTTAGGTTGAAGATACTTTGAAACTTGTGAACGGCAATCCATTTGTAACTTTCATCTGGTTCAGGTTTGCTATTTAACCATTCGAATTTTTCGATATAGTGCTGAAACACCATATTCAAATGTTTAGTATTCATTGTAAACTCCTATGTCTAACAATTACACAAAAAACGTAGTGGGAGAACTATCAAGGAGATTAGGCTTCTCCTTGAGGAGAAGCTGTCAGCGCAGCTGACTGGGGGATTGTTCTTTAAAGCAGAAATTTGCTCCGGAAGACAATCCCTCCGTCTGCCCTTCGGGCAGCCACCTCCCTTTACACAAGGGAGGCTTTTATTCTGTCATTTCACGCTCCATGCTGCGGGGATAAACAGCTTGGAGTAGACCTCCATGCAGTATCCGTCGGTCATGCCGCTGATATAGTCGCAGACCGCTCTGTCCAGACCTTCGTCTTCCACGATGCTGTGGTAATCCTCGGGCAGCTCCAGCGGATGTGCGTGGTAATAATTCCAGATGCCTTCCACAATGCCCATGACCTTGTGCTCTTCGCCCTTTGCGCGCTGATTCAGATACACTTGGTCATACATAAAGGTGTGGAAAATGCGGATGGCATCCTGCATGGGCTTGCTCATGCACACCACACCGCTGCTCGAATGGGCAATCAAATCGGTGATGGTGTTGTTCAGACGCTGGCTGTTTTTCGTGCCGATGACGGTGCGCACTTCCGTGGGCACATCCTCGGGCAGCACGATGCCTGCGCGCATGGCGTCGTCCAAATCGTGGTTCATATAGGCGATGCGGTCAGACAATCTGACCACAGTGGCTTCCATAGTGTCGTCGGGAGAGCCGTGGGTGTGGTTCAAAATCCCCATACGGGTTTCGTAGCACAGATTCAGACCCTCATGGTTCTTTTCCAGACAGTCCACTACACGCAGACTCTGCTCGTAGTGCTTAAAGCCTGTGGGCATCAGCGTATTCAGTGCCCGTTCCCCTGCGTGACCGAAGGGGGTGTGGCCCAAATCGTGGCCCAGTGCGATGGCTTCCGTCAGATCCTCGTTCAGCTGCAGGGCGCGGGCAATGGTACGGGCGGTACGGCTGACCTCCAGTGTGTGGGTCAGTCGGGTGCGGTAGTGGTCGCCTTCGGGCTGCAGGAACACCTGAGTTTTGTGCTTGAGGCGGCGAAATGCCTTGGAGTGGGTGACACGGTCAATGTCTCTCTGGAAGCAGGTGCGCAGCGCACATTCCGCTTCGGGACGTGCCCGTCCGCGGCTGTCAACGCTTTTTACCCCATCGGGGCCGATGAGGTACTGTTCCAGCTGTTCTCTTTTTTCTCTTGGGAGCATCAAAAAACCTCCGTTCGAAAAAACACTCATTACTATATACACGAATTTTTGAAAAAACCCTTTATTTTTTCAAAAAAATATTTGAATCAATTGATGTAACTGATTTTCACGGGTCGGAATGCTTCCCCCATGGGGATTACGCTCACTTTTCCCCCTGTCATGTCGACGATGCGGGCGGCGTATTGTTCCGCCAGCTCTTCGGGAATCAGCGCATAAATGGTCACATCCGCGCCGTATTCGATGTCGGAGATGATGCCGCTGTGGGCCTCGGTCTCCAGCTTCAAACGCTCAAACAGGGAGTAGGAGCAGGGGACTGCCACCTCCACCCAGCGGCGGACAACGGCAATGCCTGCTGCATCCAGTGCGTCCTTGGCGCTTTTGGTGTAAGCGCGCAGCAGACCGCCTGCGCCCAGCAGAATTCCGCCGAAGTAGCGGGTGACCACGCAG
>JAFQPT010000333.1 GCA_017411665.1 Oscillospiraceae bacterium
AACACCACTCTGTTCAACGACACCATGGACTTCCTGAAGCAGGTCATGGCTGGTACCCGTACCTCCGCTGACATCGACACCTTCCACTCCGACCTGGTCGTTGCTGGTCTGGACGACGTCCGCGTCGAGCTGCAGGATTACTACGACAACAAGTAATTTGAGTTGTAGCACATCTCAACCGTTATAAAACTCTACAGGCGGGAATCCTCGGATTCCCGCCTTTCCTAAAGATATTGGAGGAAATCAAAATGTCTGTTATGTTTCAGCAGGAACTGCCTGTTTACCGCAGTGTTGATGTTGTCGTCGTAGGTGCCGGTCCTGCCGGTATCGGTGCGGCTGTGGCAGCCGCTCGAAACGGCGCGAAGACCCTGGTATTTGAAGCTCATGGCTGTATCGGCGGCATGGGCACATCCGGCATGGTCAGCCCTTTTATGACCAGCTATGACGCACCCTGCGAGAAAATGATTATTCGCGGTGTGTTCGAAGAACTTGTTAACCGCATGGTAGAGATCGGGGGCGCTGTGGACCCTAAAAATGTCCGCAATGAGCAGCCCTATGCCAGCTATTTCCACATTGGTCACAACAATGTGACCCCCTTTGCCCCCCACGCATTCAAGCTGATTGGTATGCGCATGCTGCGCGAATCCGGCGCAGAACTGCTGCTGCAGACTCAATTTGTCAACGTAATCAAGGATGGCGACCGGATCACCGGTGTGGTCATCAACAACAAGGACGGTTTGTCCGTTATTGAAGCGAAAATTGTCATCGACTGCTCCGGCGATGCCGACGTGGCTGCACGGGCGGGTGTAAACTATATCATGGGCAACGAGGAAGACGGCAACCTCCAGCCCGCATCTATGTTCATGCGCATCGCTGATGCCGATATGGACGTGGTTAATGCTCACATGGCCGAACATTCCGATGAAATCCGGCCCTTCTTCGGTCCTTTTAGCTGGATCATCAAGGAATTCCCCGAAGATTGGGACAATTTCCCCCGCGGCGAAATCTGCATTTTCGCCGATGTTACTCCCGGCGAGTTCTCCATCAACTGCAGCCGCATTCTGGACATTGATGCTACCAAAGCAGAGCACGTGACCCGTGCTACCATGATCGGTCAGGAACAGTGCCAGCACATCTTCCAATTCATGAAGAAGCATGCTCCCGGTTTTGAGAATTCCCGTATCATTGCTACAGCCGATGCCATCGGTATCCGCGAGACCCGTCATATCGAAGGCGAGTACAAGCTCACCGGTGATGAAGTGGCTGCCTGCAAGGTCCACGAAGATGCCATCGCCTGCATGGCCACCAATATGGATACTCACAACAAGGATAACCCCGGTGGTTCTTTCTTCATTCCCAAGAACGGCCCTTATTTCACCGTTCCTTACCTGTGTCTGGTGCCTAAGGGAATCAGCAATCTGTTGGTAGCCGGCCGTGCGATTTCTGCCGATGCTATCGCTGGCTCTGCCATCCGTATGATGCCGTCCTGCATGGCCTTCGGTCAGGCAGCGGGCACCGCAGCAGCCATGTGCGCTGCACAGAATATCGCTCCCAAGGATGTAAACGTTCAGAATCTGCGTCAGACCCTGGTTGCACAGGGCCAATTTGTGGGCGACTAACAGCACTTTACCCTGGGAATTTTCCCTGGCAACTTAGGAGGACTTACATATGGGAGATTTTCCCGGATTTTTTGATTTCACAAAACCAGGCCGTGGATATATCGATGATAACCGTTATCATCCTTTTATCCGCTTTTGGAGGCGCTACGGCAGGCATCTGATGCGGCTGATTGCGGTCAATGCGCTATACGCGCTGATTGCAATGCCTATATTTGTGTGGCTTATGTCGTTGATTAATGCGTCTGCTATGGATATGGGCATTGGTGCCGTTTCCGTTATGGGTACTGTGCTGATGTCGATTGTCATTAATTGGCCCGGACCGATACTGGCAGCATTGCTGATTGTGTCTATTCTTCTGTTGGGACCGGCTACAGCGGCACTGAGCTATGCGACGCTCTGCTGCGCTTGGGACCGTCCCGGTATGTTCTGGGCGGGCTTTTGGAGCGCATGGAAGGAAAACTGGAAACAGGCGCTACCTGTAGGTATTCTTGATGTGCTTGCTTGTTTTGGAACACTTTACTATCTGGTCGATGGCACAGCAGTATTTGGTGCGTTTGCACCCATGATGAAAATCCTTTGGTGTGTACTGGCGCTGATTTATTGCATGATTCGGGTCTACTTGTATCCTATGATGGTTACAGTTGAACTCCCGCTGACTGCTTTGATTAAAAACTGCCTCATTCTCAGCATTCTTAAAATTTGGCGTCCACTGGTGGTGATTTTAATCGCAGCAGTGCTGTGCCTGTTCTGCGTTGTTGCAGATATCGTGATTGTTCCGTGCTTCCTCTATAGTTTTGTGGCTTTTTCGGCAGCGTTTTTCACTCAGCCGATGATAGAACAGTATTTGATTGTACCGGAAAGAAAATAATTTACTTTTAAATTACGGGGGTTATCACAATGGTTGGTGCATATTTTCTCGGAAATCAAACAATTGAAGTGCGTGAACTGCATTTCCCGGAACCCGGTGAGGGACAGGTGTTGCTTCGCGTTTGCGCCTGCGGTGTTTGTGGCACAGACGTACATATCTATCAGGGTGGC
>JAFQPT010000334.1 GCA_017411665.1 Oscillospiraceae bacterium
CAGCAGCGCAAACGCCAGCACGAACCAAATCAGCGAATACTGAAAGGTCAAAGTCCCTTTTCTGAGATAGTTGACAATGACCAGCATAAAAATCAAAACAGTCAGAAACAGGAAAATCTGCAAAGAGAAGCCCATATCAATATCCTCCCTTTCTCAGCGCATTGATCAGCAGCGCCAGTTCCACCTTCAGCATGTAATTGACCGCCTTGAATCCTCGAATGGAAGATACGCCGCCCTGACGTTCGTTCATCAGAACAGGCACTTCCTTAATTTCGCCGCCCTGCTTGATGGTAGCAATGATTGCTTCAGGTTCGGGATAGTCCTCCGCATAGTTTTCGGAGAAGAACGCAGTCATTTTCCGATTGCAGGCACGGAAGCCGCTGGTGACATCATAAATCTTCTTGCCGCACAAAATTCGAATGGTCGTGCTGATGATTTTGATGCCCAGTCGACGCAGGCCCGTAGACTGGAAGCCCTCTCCGGTCAGATAGCGGGAACCGATAACCATGTCGGCCTGTCCGTCGATGATGGGCTGAATAATATCCTTGATGTAAGCGGGGTTGTGCTGTCCGTCCCCATCCAGCTGCACAGCAATATCATAGTCGTTTTCCCGTGCATACAGATAGCCTGTCTGCATTCCGCCGCCGATACCCAGATTGACAGGCAGATTGATATAGGAGTACTTGTTTTCCTCCAGAATCTGCAGCGTATTGTCCTTGGACCCGTCGTTAACGACCACATAATCATACTGGGGATAGTTTTGGATCAGATTGTCCACAACCCCCTTGATGCATTCCTCTTCATTGTAGGCAGGAATGATAATCAAAACTTTCATATCTTTATCCTCATCTATTTTTACATACAGAATCCCGCAAACACGTGCACCGCAGCCGCAATACCGACAGCGGATGCAAGCATATAACAGCCGCCGTTGAGCAGGTCTCCCTTGATTCGTGCGCCCAGCCTGGTATTCACCAGAAGCAGCAGCAGGGGAATCAGCAGCGGATAGAAGTATCTGCCCTGTACGCCGGCAATGCTTTCCGCACCCACAACATTGTAGGACACATACAGTGCCGTCATAACCAGCACCCAGGAGCAGCCGATTGCTGCCACACAGGCCAGTCTGGGCAGGAGAGTCAGTCTGTCGTTTTCGGGCGCAAAGTCAATGGCAGCCGCCACTGCGAGCACAGCAGCAGTCAGCATTGCCCAAATACCGCTGACATCACCGCAATATCCCATCTTCCATGTGGAGCCGAACAGATAGTCCTTCCAGTTCACCATGATATGGTTCAGAATGATTTGTGCATAGCGGAAGGGGTGGGTCAGAATGTACTTCACCTGACCGACGATGCTCATGCCGGGCTGATACCACTGAATAATGCCCTTATCCGCACCAAACAGCAGTGTTGCCACGGAAATCACACCGACCACGCCAAACACCAGTACAAAGTTCCAAAGCGCATGCTTGTTGCTGCGGAACTTTTTCAGAGGGACTGCAAGAATCAGAATACACAGCGGCGCATACGGCAGCTTGCACATGGCCATCGCTGCGCAGCACAACGCAAACACAACGGGCAGCTTCCAGTCCAGCGCCCCATCCTCTGCCGACAGCATATTGCCAAACAGCGCAATCGCCAGAATGGCAAAGGAAACCGTCAGCGTGTCCGCTGTGTACACCCCTGCGGAAAACAGTGCATACGGCACAAGACTCATCAAAAACAGCAGTCGCTTGCCGATTTTTGCGGTACGGATGGCGAAGAAACAAATCAGCGCATAGCCCAGAACATTGAAAATACGACCTGCAAAAAAGGTGTATACAAACGGCATTCCCAGCAGCTTTGCCACCAGAATCCCCAGCCCCGCAAAGAAATAGGGCACAAAGGGATAGGTAGCCGCGGTGGTCAGATAGTATTTCTGCATTCCGTATTCATTGGTGTCATAGGAATTCAGAAAGGCCTTGAATTCCTCGTAGTTATGGTATTTGGAGTTATTGGTGCCCGTCTGATAGAAGAAATCCTCCATCTCGTAAATCCAGTTCAGCTTTGCCTCATGGTCAAAGCCCAGATTGAAGTTGGCAAACTGGTAGGCTCTGACATAGTGAGCATGCTCATCCAGCCCATACCACACAGGGGTTGCCACTGCCAGATTGATGCCAATCACCAGCGCAATCACAAGAAAACTGACATGTAGCTTGGTGACCGCAGTCCGATAAAAGAACACAAAGAACCATACCAGTACGCTCAAAGAGCACAGGAAACCGACACGCAGCCAGTTGACCGACAGAGTATTGTCCACCGTCAGCGAATCAATGGTGAAGGCGGTCTCCCCCTTGTCCATGCGCACACCGAACCATACATCCTCAGCTGCGCTGTTTACGCGCAGAATACTGATTCCCTTGACACGGCTGTCCACGTCATAGACCTTGTCATCTGTTGTCAGCGTAATATGCATCGGCTTTGTTTCGCCGTTTGTGGCAATCTGCAGTCTGGCCACAAACAGGTCATCGGAAATCCGAAATGCGGGAGAATCCCCCGTAATTTCAAACCAGCCGTCATCCCGCAGCTGCAGGTCCTGCAGTTCCAGCCGGGTAAACGGAACTTCCGTCATCAAACGCTGCTCCCGCTCCAAAGCGAAAATATTTCTCTGAAACCACAGCATTTCCACTGCAAAGCTGCACACCAGCAGCACCGCAAGCGCAAGCACCGCAATCCCTGTTTTCTTGAAATTTATACTTTTCACGTAAAATCCACCTAAATTTTATTTTCAAATCGCAGGAAACGATATCATAATCCATTTTGTATTTTATCACATTGCCTGTCAAAGCGCAATTATATTTCCCCGCTCAGAAACCGCAAGCAAAAGAGCCGACCGCAAACGGTCGGCTCTTTGCTGTTGATTTGGATTTATTCCGCCTGCTTGGCAGGGTCTCCCGCTGTCAAAACAGCCTGTACCACCCAGCGATGGCCATACCCGCCGATGGAGCAGGTAGAAACGGTCAGAATCTTATCATCGATTTCGGGCACAATGCCGGTATCGATTTTGGAGTGGGAAATGGAGTATTCGATAAACTCGTTCTTCTTTTTGGGACTCTTGATTACCATACTGTAAACGGGAGAGCTGATTTTTGCTCTGTGTACCGCGAAAATGTCATAACGGCGCACACCGCTGTCTGTGACGATATAGATGCTGGGGTGTTCCTCCCAGTAGCTCACGTCTTTGTAGTTGCTCAGCGCACCGAACATGGAATCGTCATTCATGTTGTGCCCGTAAACAAGGGTATTGAAGTCGGTAAAATTGGGAGAATTGAGATGCTCCAGAAAAATGGAGCCCACGGAAATGGCCTTTTTCTTCCAAGTGCGGTTCAAATAGTAATCATTGGTGGGGCCCTGTACCAGAGGGTAGGAGACCTCTGTATCGGGAATACAA
>JAFQPT010000335.1 GCA_017411665.1 Oscillospiraceae bacterium
GGGAATACAGCCATGGAACAGCAGGTTGCCGTTAAACACCTTGTAAAGTCCGCCCTTGGAATACAGGAACCGGATATGACGCTGCAGCTTTTCACTGTGACGGAAGGAATCGGTGAGCTGGTCGATGACTGTGCTTTCTTCGGGAGTCAGCTCGTAGGGGTTGTTGGGGTCTACGGTGGGGAAGTCGCAGTCTTCCATAGCGTAGGTCTTGCCGTCGATGGTGATGGTCTTGGTTTCGTAGTTGACCTTGTCCAGCATCAGACGGTCCTGCATACCGAATTCGGGGCGGCGCAGAATCTTCTGGCCTTCCAGTTTGAACAGAATCATGGTGATGGCCTTGTACATACGAGCGGACAGCAGCTTATCCTTTTCGGTATACTGCTCTGCATCGTGGCCGTCCAGCTTGACCTTGAAGCGGTGAACATCGGTGTCCTTGTAAACTTCGTTTGCGAAAATGGACAGGGGACGCAGAGAAATGCCGTAGCCGGTTTCGATTACGTCCAGATTGTTATAGCGGATGGAGTTTGCCAGAACGGTAGCCACCAGAGTGCGGGAGCCGGAGGCAGCGCCCATCCACAGAATGTCATGGTTGCCCCACTGGATATCAACGCTGTGGTAGTTCATCAGAGAGTCCATGACAATGTCTGCACGGGGACCGCGGTCAAAGATATCACCGACGATATGCAGATGGGCAACGGTCATGCGCTTGATGAGGGCACAAATTGCCTTGATCACATCGGGAGCCTGACCGGTTGCAATGATGGTTTCAATGATGTTCTTGTAGTAATCCTTTTTGTCCTCTTCTTCTTCGCGAATGTGCAGCAGTTCGTCGATGATGTCGGCATAGCTGTCAGTCATGGATTCGCGCACCTTGCTGCGGGTGTACTTGCTGCAGCAGTGACGGCACAGCTCTACCAGACGGTACATCAGCACGCGGTAATGCCGATCGGCGTCGTGGGTGCCTGCAGCCATTGCCAGCTTTTCAGCAGGGTAATAGATGAGGAATGCCAGTTCTTCGTGGTCCTCTCTGGTCAGAAGATTGCCGAAGCATTCGTCGATTTTCTTCTTTACTTCGCCGGAGCAGGAGTTGAGAATGTGCTGGAATGCCTCGTGTTCGCCGTGGATGTCGGAGAGGAAATGCTCAGTGCCTTTGGGGAGATTCAAAATAGCCTGCAGACGGATGATTTCGCTGCCTGCTTCCTGAACGGTGGGATACTGCTTGGCAAGCAGACGGATATAACGCAGTCGCTCAGGGCTCAGATTGTGTTTGTCGATCATGAAAATTGACCTCCGCTTACTTATTTTCTTAGTTCTCTTTGTGTTCTTATTTCAGCTTTTCTATTTCACATACGGTAATGACATTGTCTCTGACGGTGAATCGTACATCAAACTCCAGAAAGTTGAAGCCGTAAACACGGTCGGGGTCATCAATATAGGAGGGTCTGGGGTCTTGCGACAGGATGCCGAACAAGCCTTCCCGTTTGTCCTCCGGAATCATTTGCAGCCAATGCGGGGGGAATACCACTTCCAGTGCATAATCGGTAAATTCATCCGCAAAGCCGCCCTTTGCTTCGGGGTGGGAATCGGTGAAGGGAAGATAGGGCTTTACGTCGTAAATGGGTGTGCCGTTCATCAGGTCAGCACCGGTTACCACGAGTACGGGACCCAGCTTTTCATCGTATTCGATTCGTTCCAGTTTTACGCTGCTCAAGCCCAGACTGTTGGGACGGTAGGGAGAACGGGTTGCAAAGACGCCCATCCGCTTGTTGCCGCCCAGACGGGGAGGCTTCACGGTGGAGGCCCAGCTGTTGCGCTTGTTTTCCGAAAATCCCCAAATCAGCCACAGGTGCGTATAGCCATCCATGCCGCGGAATGCCACGGGGTCGCGGTAGAGGGGCTCGAAGACGATTTTGGCCTCCAGACTTGTGACCAATCCGCTCTGGCGGGGACAGCCGAACTTGGTGGGCAGGTCGGTGCGGATATATGCAATGGGGTTGATGGTATAGCTGTGATTCTGTTTGGACATATAATTCCTCGATTCATTCCATACTTAGATACATTGTACTCTGAAAATCGTATTCATGCAATGAAAATCATATGTTTATTTTCTATCGTTCACAATTTGTACGTGATTTTTGCAGGATATGTGTTACAATAGCATTATCTATAGAAAAGGAAGGAGAACCTTCGTTGAAAATTGAAAGAAAACCCGTTCGCGGCGTTATTGTCGCAACGATTGTGACAGCGGTTCTTGCGTTTGTGTATTTTTATTTTACACTTCCCGCACTGAACATTCATAATCCCGATGCATTCATCTTCACAGCTGCTTTGATCATTATTTGGTGCAGCCTGTATGCCATGTTTTCCCGCTCTCTGAGCTTCCGGAAGAAGAACGAAGCACCCGATGAGGATGGCTCCGGTCCCCGTGATTATCTGGATGTGGATGAAAATGGAAATGTGGTTCGTAAAAAGTACAAAAGCAAGCAGATTACCGATTTGGCTGTGTTCAGCATGAAAGTGCCTATGGCGATGCTGATCGTTCTGGTTGTGATTTTTGCTGTGGGCGTTGTGGCTGGCCTGCCCTTCTTCCGCGCAAAATCCTACAGCAATCTGCTGGTTCCCGAACCCAGTGACTTTGCTGTGGACGTTACGGAAATTTCCTACAATCAGATTCCCATGCTGGACTCTTCCTCTGCACAAGTGCTTGCGGACCGTAAGCTGGGCGAACTGAGCGATCTGGTCAGCCAGTTCGAGGTTGATAACTCCACCACGCAGATCAACTTCAATGACCAGCCTGTCCGTGTCACCTTCTTGAACTACGGTGACGCATTTAAGTGGCTCAACAACTTCATGGACGGTATTCCCGCGTATATCATCATTGACATGACTACTCAGGAAGTAACTGTGCAGCGTATGGAAAACGGTATTCGTTATTCTCCCAGTGAATATTTCTTCCGTGATATTTACCGTCATCTGCGCTTCCAGTACCCCACCAAGCTGTTTGGCGCGGTGAACTTTGAAGTCAATGAGGAAGGACATCCCTATTGGGTTGCATCTGTGGTAACCAGAACCATCGGTCTGTTTGGCGGTGAAGACGTCATCGGTGCGGTACTGACTGACGCAGTGACCGGTGAAAGCACCTACTATGACATTGCCGATGTACCCACCTGGGTTGACCGCGTATATCCTGCGGAGCTGCTGACCGAACAATATAACTACCACGGTCTGTACCATAAGGGCTTCCTGAACTCTATCTTCGGTCAGAGTCAGGTTACCGTGACCACCTCCGGCTATAACTACATTGCGCTGAATGATGACGTTTGGATGTACACCGGCATTACCTCCGTCAGTGGCGATGAATCCAATGTAGGCTTCATTCTGGTCAACCAGAGAACCAAGGAAGCAAAGTATTACGCCATTGCGGGTGCAACGGAAGTTTCCGCAATGCGCTCTGCACAGGGTGCGGTACAGCAGTACGGCTATGAAGCGACTTTCCCCCTGCTGTTGAATGTGTCCGGTCAGCCTACCTACTTCATGGCTTTGAAGGACGCTTCCCAGCTTGTAAAGCAGTATGCAATGGTTAATGTACAGCAGTACAACATCGTTGCAACCGGCAGCTCTGTTGCGGAATGTGAACGCAACTACATCCAGCTGCTGGACGACAACAACATTGAGGTGGAAACCGAAGAACTGAGCACTGTCATCGGTACCATTACCGATATTCGTACCGCAGTTCTGGACGGAAATACCCGTTATTTCATCCAGCTCAACAGCGCTGACCACTACTACATGATCAGCATTGCAGATGCAAATCTGTGTGCACTGCTGAATGTAGGTGACCGTGTCTCTATCGGTACTATGAGCACCGACGGGGAGCTGCGCAATGCTTACTCCGTGGAACGAAATTAAATCAAATTATAAAAAACACCGTCATCCGATTGGATGACGGTGTTTTTGCTTATGTGTTTTTATTTGTGGTGTTCGGTTTTCTTTGTAAATTCAGTTCCGCAAACCCGCCCACACAGTGCCAGTTTTCAAAGTCACAAATGGGTGCGGTTTCTGCATTGTATGGGAATGCCACCTGCGTTTCCAAAGGATATTCCGACAAATAGGAACGGTCGGCGCGGTTTACGGTGTAATAATTGAACCATGCGTTGGAAACAACAATATACGGAGCTCCTGTTGTACCGAATTCTCTGCTGCGAAACACTGCATAATATACAGTTTCGTTTAAATTTACGGTGCAAAGGGTCTTGTTAAATAGCCGGGTTTCCACAGTGTGCTCACCGATAGAAATGACAGCATGCGTACGAAAGTCCGTTGTATTCCGTCCGAAGGAAATGGGGAGGATGTGCAGGAACGAAGTATAACCGGGAATCAGTCGAATTTTTTGCGTAGCGCTGTGTTGAGCCGGTCTGCTTTTGTATTGCTCGGTCAATACGTCCCAGTCCACCTTTTCTGCAGCCAGACACAGTTCCCGGGGGAACAGTGCATGTGCTTCCGGATATGCGTTGATGGGGAGCGTGATTTGCGTTTTTCTGTCCAGTGTGTCCGTGTAAAAGAAAGAAGTGGGTGTGATGTTATCGGTAAACTCACGGACTGAGACAGAAAATGGTGTGTTCGAGTAAAGAAACTGGTAATTGCTTTTGCCGATGTGGAGCTTCCCGATATAGATGGTTTGATCTTTTCGGACTGTTGCGGTGATACCGAAGGGATAGTGTGCAACGATTTTTTCATCATCGTATTCCAGATAAAGCGGTAATCTATGGAAGGTCAAAAGCATGATGAAAACGGACAGTGCGAAGAATATAAGAAATTCAAATGGATACCAGCCGGTGTCGATGGGCTGTTTGAAAATCGCACATAAAAAATGAACATACAGTGGCCCACCGATGGTGAAAACGCAAAAGATGACAAAACATTCCAGAAGCGTATGACGGCCAAGCAGAATATTCATGCGTTTCATGCTGCGGAGCTCCTTTTTATTTGTTTTCCAGTGCTAAGCTGTACAGCTCGTTTTTGCCGTAGCCTGTGTCCTTGGCAGCCAGCTTGCAGGCTTCCTTCAGACTCTTGCCCTCGTCACGGTAGCGCTGCACGATTTCCAGTGCCTGCTCGGGGGTGATTTCCTCTGCTTCCTGCTCGGGGGCACCGCCGACCACCAGTACAAACTCACCCTTGGGGGGCTTTTCGGTGAAGTGGGCGATGGCACCTGCGATGGTGGTGCGCAGGGTCTCTTCATGGAGCTTGGTGATTTCACGAACAACCGCAATGGGGCGATCGCCGAAATATTCCAGCATGTCCTCCAGCGTGCGCATGAGCTTGTGGGGGGCTTCATAGAAAATCATGGTACGCATTTCGTTTTGGAGACTTTCCAGATGGGGGATGCGTTCTTTTTTATTGACGGACAAAAATCCTTCAAAACACCATCTTGTGGTGGGAAGGCCCGATACGGCAAGTGCGGAGACCACGGCGCTGGGGCCGGGAACAACGAATACGTCGATGCCATGCTGCGCGCACATGCGGACGATATCCTCACCGGGGTCGGAGATGGCAGGCATGCCCGCGTCTGTGACCAGAGCGCAGGTTTCGCCGCCCAGAATTCGGGAAAGGATCTTTTCGCCGCTCATATTCTTATTATGCTCATAATAGCTGACCAAAGGCTTTTTGATGCCGAAGTGGTTCAGCAGCTTCAAAGAGACACGTGTGTCTTCCGCTGCGATAAAGTCTGCCTGCTGCAGCACTTCCACTGCGCGGGGGGAGAAATCTCCCAGATTGCCGATGGGCGTACCTACCAGATACAGTGCGCCGCTCATATAAATTCACCTCTATGGTATATTTTTTTTATTTCTTCTGTGTCAGAACCGTCATCCTTGGCGAGAATCAAAGGGGGCTCAATGCTCAGACCCGGTTTGCCGCCTCTGCGGGCTTCTACCAGAATCAAATTGGGAGCACTTGCGGCCTTATGGCTGACCAGACGCAGACGCTTGGGCTCCAGACCGTACTTGGTCAGCGTACAAAGCAGCTCGCTGAGCCGTTCGGGACGGTGGACAACGGTGAATGCGCCGCCCCATTTGACCAGATATCCCGCAGCCTTGCACAGGTCGTCCATGCTGCAGGTTCGTTCGTCTCTGGCCGTTGCGCGCTTTTCATCGGGTGCAGTATAGCCGCTTTTGGCGGTGAAGTAAGGGGGATTGGAGATGACCAGGTCGAAGCTGCCTGCTTCAAACAGTCTGCGATGCTCTCGCAAATCACCCTCTAAAATGCGTTCGGGAGCAAATCCGTTGGCGGCCATGTTCCGACGGCAGACCTCAGCACTTTCCGGCTGAATTTCAATGCCGAAAACCTCTGCACGGGTTGCTTTATAGGCGGTCAGCACGGTCAGCACCCCTGCACCGCAGCCTAAATCCAGAACACGCTTTGCTCTGGCGGGATTGGTGAAATGAGCCAAAAGCACGGAGTCTGTGCCTAATTTAAAGCCGTATTCCGCTTGATGAAATTTTGGGCCGCCGGGCCACAGTTCGTCAAACATAGCTGTCTCCTTGATGAATTGAGTATTTTACATTTTATCACAGCCGACAGCAAATTACCACGGTGAAGACAGTATTCGCCGATTTTATTTTTGGGATTATGTCATAATCCTGCATGGGAGGTATGCCTATGAAACAATCAGATCAATTTACAACCAAGGCGCGTTCTGCCATTGAACGGGCTCGCCTTGCTTCTTTAGACTTGGGACACAGCTATGTAGGCTCCGAGCATCTGCTGATTGGTATTGCGGCGGAGCAGGACAGCATGGGCGCACGTGTGCTGTCCGACAGCGGCTTTTCGGGAGACCGTATTCTTCGCAGTGTGGAGCAGCAGTCGGGGAAGGGGAATCCCGGGGTCCCTACATTGGGCTTGTCCCGTAATGCACAGGGTGTGATTCGTCTGGCTGCGGAACATGCAAAAAGATTGGGACATCTGTATGTGGGGACGGAACACATATTGATTGGTGTGCTGCGTATGCCGGAATGTACAGGAGCGAAAGTTCTGACTGCGTTGGGCGGAGACCTGAACGATTTGTATACGGAGGTGGTTTGCGTCTTTGAAAATCGGGAATATAAGCCTCGTACCGCGCAGGCGACAA
>JAFQPT010000001.1 GCA_017411665.1 Oscillospiraceae bacterium
GTCAAGGCGGCAGCCTGCCCCATGGTGTCTGCCATCGCCAGTTTGCCTGCCGCTGTGTAATTCTGCTTGTACGCCTGATACAGCATGTCCTCGCGGCTGTTGTAGCTGAATTTCTCATAGTTCATGATTTCATCAAACAAGTCCTGCAGCGCTTTGTCATAAGAGGCTGTGTAGGTAGGCATGGTCTGCTTGATTTGTCCCAGTCTGTCCATTGCGTGATTGTACTGAGCAGTGAAATCGGTATATTCGCCCTGCACGGCAGGTGCCGCTTTGACCACCTGCTGCTCTTTCTGTTTGAGTTCTTCTAAGCTTGTGTATGTTGCCATTTCCGTTTCCTTTCTGTTTCCCGATAAAATACGTACCGCAGGGCTGCAATGAACATTCCCCTCCCGTTCATTTTCGCTCTGCGGTAACTTTTTAAGTTATTATATCACATAATTTACTGTTTGCCCATGTACGAGGTCAAAAAAATTTCCCTCTGAAACTAATCAGAGGGAAATTTTTGTTATTTGTCGTTCAGCTGCAGATTTGCCAGTCGTTCAATGGCAATGCGGTAAATGTCCTTTGCCTGATACAGATCATCCAGATAGACATATTCGTCCTTCTGGTGTTCGGTACCTTCTCTGTGAGGCTGCAGCATACCGTATGCCACGATACCGGGCATAGCACGAGCGTAAGTGCCGCCGCCAATGACCATGGGCTCGGTCATATCGCCTGTGATTTCACGGTATACATCAATCATGGTGGTGATGACCCGGCCGTTCTTGTCCATGTAAACACTGGGGGTATATGCGGTGTTTTCCACTGCAATGCCGTAAGGTGCGCAGGCTGCTTCGATGGCACCCTGTACCTGCTCCAGTGTGAAGGTTACGGGACAGCGGATATCCAGCACCAGCTTTACCAGCCCGTCTTCGGTACGCAAAGTCCCTGCATTCAGAGTCAGCTTGCCGCTTGCTTCATCTTCAAAGCCGCAGCCCATCTTGCCGCCGTTGTAATCAAAACCGACGTGCTTGTTGTAGAATTCCGCAAACTTGCCGGGCAGCTGTTCCATGAGCTTGCTGATGGCGTTCACACCCTTTTCGGGGGTGGAGGCATGTGCACTGGTGCCTTCTGCGGTGTAGTCTGCACCCGCAGCGGCTGCACGTGCCCAACCGGGAACCATGTTTCCTGCGTCGCCGCCTTCTGCAAACTCCAGACCGCTTTCTGCTACGGGCAGAGTCAGTTCAAAGCGCATAATCCCCTTTTCGCCGTAAATTGCGGGGAATTCCGCATCGGGAGTAAAACCGAATACGGGCAGCTGTTCGTGTTCGCAGTAGTACTGCATGTCGGTCCACTCGCCCACTTCTTCGCACTGACCCAGAATCAGACGAACACGGCGATTCAGCTTCACGCCTGCATCCATCAGTTCCTTCATGGCAAACATAGCCGCCAGAGTGGGGCCCTTATCATCGGAGGTACCTCTGCCGTACAGCTTATCGCCGCAGATTTCCCCCAGAGGATTGTGGGTCCAGCCTTCACCGATGGGAACGATGTCCAGATGGCCCAGAATGCCAACGATTTCGTCGCCTTCGCCGATTTCCACCCATGCAATCTTGCCATCGCGGTTGACCACACGCATGCCCAGCTCTTCGCCCAGATTCAGCACATATTCCAGAGCCTGAGAAACTGCCTTGCCGTAGGGATGCTGCTCATCCGCGTCCACGTAAGCCACACTGTTGATGGCCAGAAGTCCCATCAGACTGTCGAGAAACTTTTTATTTTCCATTTGTATATCCTTTCATAAAAGAGACCGCTGCGGACAAGCTGTCACAGCGGTCTGTTATTTTCGATTGATTCAGACCGAACCGATTATCTTCTTCTGCGGCTGGACTTATGGTCTGCGTACATCTTGTTGCCTGCGATACGGCTATCGGATTCCTGCATAAAAGCCTTCAGCTTATCTTCAAAGCTGGTGTCGCCGGAGGTGGTCTTCACTTCACCGGTACGACGGTCATCATTGCGAGGCTGAGCAGGTTTGCGCTGAGGACGTGCTTCATAGCCGCCCTGGTTTGCGTTGCCCTCTCTGGGCTCACGATTGCCGCCTGCATTATCACGGTTATTGTTGTAGCGAGGTCTTGCGGGACGGGGCTGCGCCTGGGTCTCTGCCTGCTTCATGGAAAGATTGACCTTGCCGCCGTCACCGATGCCGATGACGCGTACTTTGACAACCTGACCTTCCTTCACAAACTCGTTGATGTCATTTACATAAGTGTTTGCGATTTCGGAAATATGTACCAGACCGTTCTTGCCGTCGGGCATTGCTACGAATGCGCCAAACTTGGTAATGCCTGTTACTTTTCCTTCAAATACTTCCCCAACTTCCAGAGCCATATAAGCCTTTTATCCCCCTGATATTATTTATTCTCTTTCCCTTGTTTCGGGTTGGATCACACGAAAAATGATTTCACCCGGCTTCACCAGACCCAACTCGGTTCTGGCGTACCGTTCAATCACAGCTGCATCCTCCGCACAGGCAATTTCCCGCTCCAATCGCGCATTTTCACCGCTCAGCAGCTCGATCTGCTGAATCAGCGCGACGCGGTATTCCTCCGCTTCCATCAATCGGATGCGTACTGCTGCTGTATTCCACACGGCGTACAGTATCATGGCACCGATCACGATGCCGGCCATCCATTCTGTCCGTTTCATGGCTGTTTTCAGATGCCCTCCCCTTTCGGGTACGTCTGAAACCATACTGCCGCACGTTAAAACTATACCCATTCATTTTAACCCAAATACATTGTTTTGGAAAGAGATTTTTTATGGAATTTATAAAATTTTTTACTTGACTCAGGGGAATTTTGAGCCATCGGACCATCTGTCTGCATCCGCGGATTACCCTGCACAAAATCGGCACCACCTTATTGCTGCAAAGCGTACTGTAACTTGCCGCGCCCAGTGCCGTGCAACCGACCATGAAGATGCGCACCTGCCCTTCTCCCACCAGCATCCCCAGCACAAACAGCAGTGCGGCCGCAAAGCAGACAATCAGCAAATCCGCTGCTGCCTGCACAGTGCGGCCGCTGCACCGACGGACGGCTCTGCACACATCATACCCCACACCCACTGCAATTCCTGCCGAAAAAAAGACCGCTGCCTGCAGCAGCTGGAGCTGCGTGGGGTTTTCCATCAGCCAAAGAGCTTCGACCAAAAACCGCCCGCCACCACAGGCTCTTCATAACACAGTTCCCGCACCGTACCGTCCACACTGACTTCCCCGCTGTCCAACGTCAGTTTCCCAATATGCAGACCCATGCCTCGGATGATGAGGTTTCCCTGTGCCGTACGGGTGACGATTTCCGTCTCGTCAAAGCTGAGCACATCCTCCACCCCTGTCACAGACAATCGGCTACGGTCCTCCATGATGACATGATGGGGTCTGACTCCCGTCTTATTTTTTTCCTCAAATGTCATATACGTACCTCCTGAGGTATATTTCTTTACCAATATATGCAAAATAGCCTTGCCACTTGTCCGAAGCAGTCACAAAAATTAGGAAAGAAGGTGCATTCTTTGAAGAAAAAATACGCTCTTATTTGTATGATTTCGGCAGTACTGTTTATGACACTCGTTTTTCAGCCAGGCTACCGCATTATTCTGGACGGCCATGCACTCCCGGGGATTTATTCCCCTGAGATGACTCTGCGCTGCAATGCCGCGGCAATCCGCGCCGCAGAGGAAATTACCCGCACACACGAAAAGCCTCCCTACACCCTTGTCCCCGTACTGTGTCTGCAGCATACGCAGGCAGATGAACGGCAGCTATGGGGAATTCTGCTGGATTCCTATGAAGGGGTAGTAAAGATGTACGAAGTTTCCATGAACGGAACTCCCGTCGGCACAGTCCCCGCTCTGCGGGAGCTCTATCTCATCAAGCGCAAGTACTTCCCCGCATGGTCCTCCGATGCAAAGCTGACCATCACCGAAACTTATACTTATCCCGAAGCCGAGACCCCTGCCTCTCAGGTGGAAGCGGTCTTTCGCCGACTGAGCACTCCCGTTGCACCCGTATAACCCCCTTGCTCCCACTTCCAAGAACTGCTACAATAAAGAAAAGGCTGCAAAGGAGTGGGACAAATGACCGATTTGGAAAAGCTGATTGCAAAAGATCAGATTCGAGAAAAAATCTATTTATACAGCCGCTGCATGGATCGCTGCGACAATGACCTGTGCGATGAAATTTTCACCTTGGAAAGTGAGCTGCACTACCCTCCCGATTTTCACGGAACTGGCCGTCAGTTCTGCGCATGGGCCGAGGGCAACCATCGCAAAATGTATGACTACACGTCCCACCAGTATACCGATGTCACCATCCAATTCAAAAGTGACACCGAGGCAGTCAGCGAAACCTACGGGATTCTCAGCCTCTTCGGCCGCGAAGGTGCCATGGGCGCCAAGCCTCATAAGCGCAAGGTGCTGACCATCCACAACCGCTACATCGACCGCTGGCAAAAGTGCGAAGATGGACAGTGGCGCATCTGTGAGCGCTATATGCTCAATGAACAGAACAATCTAACCGATGTGGGCTACTACGCAGGCAGTCATCTCAGCAGACGGGACAAAGATGACCTTGTCTACAAGTTTTTCGGGTAAGGAGTGCGTGCACACATGAAGTTTGATGTAAATAGCCTACAGTGGACCAGAAAACCTCAGAGCTGCACCGTTTCCGATGACACCATCGAAATCGTAACCGCACCCTTTACCGACTTGTGGCAGAGGACCTATTATCACTTCCGAAACGACAATGCCCCTGTGCTGCAGATAACAACACAGGAGCAGTACTTCTCTTTCGAGGTGAAAACGGAATTTGACAGCAAGCATCGGTTTGACCAGTGCGGTGTGGTAATGTATCTGGACAGCGAAAACTGGCTGAAGGCTTCCATTGAGTATGAAAACGAAAAATTCCAGCACCTTGGAAGCGTTGTCACCAACAACGGTTACTCCGA
>JAFQPT010000336.1 GCA_017411665.1 Oscillospiraceae bacterium
AAACACAAAAGGATTTTCACACGTCTCCCAAACGAATGCAGTGTTTGTCTGCCGCATCAGTCCGCTTCCCCCACTTCGGGACAGAGGATTCCAATCGCGGGGTTCTTGTCCCCACACCGCTGATTTCGCAAACAAATCTTCTTCCAATACCGTAAAAACTCCCCCACACGACAAAAAAAAGAACGCCCCGACAGTTTGTCGGGGCGTTCTTTCCAGAGAGGATTATTCCTCTTCTTCATCGTCAATGTAGTCTTCTTCGGTCAGAACTTCAAAGTTCTTGGGCACCAGATTGGACTTCTTTACAGCAGGCTGCACAGGTGCGGGTGCGGGAGTAGCGGTTGCAACCACAATGCTCAGCTGAGAGCGGAAGTTGCGTACTTCATCCAGAGCCTTGGACAGTGCCAGTTCGCTGTCTGCTACGGTCTGGTCAATGCGCTGATTGACAACCTTGTACAGTTCGTTCTGCTTTGCGGTAGCATTCTGAATCAGTTCATCTGCACGAGCCTTCGCCAGCTGTACGATTTCTTCCTCTTCGACCATCTGGCGAGCCTTCTGTTCTGCTTCCATGCGAATCTGTTCTGCTTCGCGCTTCGCGCTTGCGATGAATTCTTCCTTAGCTTCCCACAGGCGTCTTGCTTCTTCCATTTCTCTGGGCAGGCTGTCACGCAGTTCTTCCAGCATAGACAGCATATCGTTGCGCTCGATGATGCATCTGCCTGCAGCCAGAGGCATAGCCTTTGCTTCGGCAATCATGGAGTACATCATCTCAATCAGTTCCATTGCTTCATATTCCATTCTTTTCTTTCTCCTTTCTCGCCATTTCCGTCACTTCGTCAATGAGTTCCCAAGGCAGGAACGCCTTCAGGTCACCGCCGTGACGGGCGATTTCCTTGACGTTGGAGGAGCTGACAAATGTATATTTATCACTTGCAGTGAGGAACATGGTTTCCATTTCGGGATTCAGCTTCTTGTTAATGGAAGCCATGGTAAATTCGTTTTCAAAGTCCATGTTTGCACGCAGACCCTTAACGATGACAGGCTTGTCAAATCGACGGGCATAATCAGCCAGCAGACCATCGTAGGAGTCGATTTCTACATTGGGCAGATGTGCGGTGCAGATTTTTGCCTGTTCCACTCTTCTTTCCAAAGAGAACATAGAGCCCTTCTTGCTGCCGTTGACCATGATGCAGACAACAACCTTATCGAAAATCTTGGAAGTGCGGCGGATAATATTCAAGTGACCCAGAGTCATAGGGTCAAAACTGCCGGGATAGATTGCAACTTTCATTCTTCTCCATCTCTTTTCCCACAAATTGTGACTTTGATTTTGCCGTACTTACGTTCCTTTACCACATAATAAGGTGCAGGAAGTTCCTTGACAGTCTTATCAAGGCGGCTTTCACAAACTATTATACCACCATCATTAAGAATGTCAAACGCCGTGATTTTCTCCAGAGCCTTATCCAGCAGATCAGTGTCATAGGGTGGGTCAATGAGAATCACATCGTACTTTCCGTCTCTGCCGATAAAGCCGATGGAGTCTGCCTGTACCACTTCCCCCTGCATCTGGCAGTGTGCCAGATTCTCGCGGATCAGCTTAATGGCCTCTCTGCTCTGATCCACAAAGGTCACGCTCTTTGCACCTCTGCTCAGACATTCAATGCCCAGCTGACCGGTGCCCGCAAACAAGTCCAGAATACGGCGGCCTTCGATATCAAACTGAATAATGCTGAAGATTGCTTCCTTCACGTTATCGGTTGTGGGACGGATATCCATACCCACAGGTTCTTTTAATCTGCGGCCTCTTGCAGTGCCGGTAATGACTCTCATACTTCGCCCTCCTGAGACGGGTGATAATGGCGGTAAACCGCCGCCGCTATATTCTTTGGAACAGCTTGTCTCAACTGCTCCTCGGTAGCATTTTTGATTGTATCAATATTTTTAAATGTGTCAAGGAGTTTATTTCGACTTTTTTCGCCAACTCCCGGAATTTTATCCAGTTGTGAGGTCAAACTCTCTTTTCTCAGTGTTCTTTGATAGGTAATGGCAAAACGGTGGGTCTCCTCCTGAATGGTACCAATCAGGGCAAACACCGCGGGATTACCGCTGATGCCTCGTTCCGCACCATCGGCAGACACCAGTTCTCTGGTTCTGTGTCGGTCATCCTTGACCATACCGAAAGTAGGCACATCCATCTCCAGACGCCGCAGTGCCTTACGAGCGGCCGCCACATGGGTTTCCCCGCCATCTATCAGCAGCAGGTCGGGCAGCTCCGCAAACTTCTCGTCCCCTTCCTTTGCATGCAGGAATCTGCGGTAAACCGCTTCCTCCATGCTGGCATAGTCGTCCTGGGTTTCCGTGGAGCGAATACGGAACTTGCGATAATCCTTCTTACTGGGCCGTCCGTTTTTGAACACCACCATTGCAGCTACAATACCCGAATCCCCCAGATTTGATACGTCGAAGGATTCGATTCGATTGGGTTGCTTTTCCAGATTCAGTGCCTTCTGCAGCCATTCCAGTGTCTTGTTGGTGCGCTGCTGCACACTGGTCACACGCAGGATTTCCTCACGGGCATTCAGCTGTGCCCGCTCAACCAAACGCACTCTGTCCCCGCGCTTAGGGTGCTCTACAGAAACCTTTCTGCCCGCCGCCTGTGTCAGATACTCGGACAGCTCCTGCAGATTTTCCAATTCCACAGGCACAAGCACCGTCTTTGGATATGCACCGCGGCGCTCATAATACTGCACCAGCAGAGCGGGCAGTACTTCCTCATCAGCTTCCAGCGGCTCATCCATCAGCTCATAGTCTTTCCCTGCAAGGTCACCCTCGGAAAAGTGCAGTACCGTGAAGCAGCTTTTCGCGCCTCTGACAAAACCGACCGCATCTGTATCCGCAAATGCCGTTGCGATGACTCGCTGCCGATTGGATAGGCTCTCGATGGCGCGCATACGGTCGCGCAGCTCCGCAGCCTGCTCAAATCGCAGCGCCTCCGCTGCTTCCTCCATTTCGATGCGCAGCTGTTTGGTTAGCTCAGAGGTTTTGCCCGACAAAATCAGTTTTGCCTCCTTGATGCGTCTGTGGTAGTCCGCAGGGTCGACCTCTCGGGTACACCAGCCTGCACACTGATTCAAATGGTAATTGAGACAGGGTCTGTTTTTCCCGATATCCTCGGGGAATCGCTTGCTGCAGGTGGGCAGCTGCAAAGTTTTGGAAATGGTTTCGATAATATCAAAGCTCGTCCCTCTGCTGCCAAACGGCCCAAAGTATTCCGCTCCGTCATCCTCCGCTTTATTGGCGACAGTGAAACGCGGGTACGCATCCTGTACAGAAAGACGCAGGAAGGGATACCCCTTATCATCCTTCAGCAGGATATTGTACTTGGGCTTATGGCGCTTAATAAGGGAGTTTTCCAGCACGAGGGCTTCAAATTCCGACTGAACCACAATGACATCGAAGGTGTCCACGTGTTCTACCATCGCCGCCACCTTGGGCAGATGCTCCCCATGGAAATAACTGGACACGCGGTTTTTCAGTCGCTTGGCTTTACCGACATAAATGACCTCACCGCTATGATTCATCATAATGTATACACCGGGCAGCATAGGCAGCTTGTTGGCCTTCTCCCGCAATTCGGGCAGCTTGGGATTCATGGGATACCTCCTTTCGTCGGAATAGATGATTATTTTTATTATATCATATTTCACAGAATTTCGCATTGAAAATGCGAAACCGGTTTCAATCCGTTTTTTCCGCCGGCATGCACGAAGGGAAAAACGCGTTTCGCCCTGCAAACGTGCACCTTGTGGCGTGCGCTGCAGAAGGGCGTTCTTCCATCGCGTCTCGTGGGGAAGCTCTCGATTGAACCCAACGGAGTTCAATCGAAGAGAATGAAATAAGGGCGTGTGAACTCACACGCCCTGATATTTCGAAATATTCGGATTATTCAGCAAAGTTGCTTTCAACCAGTTCTGCCAGAGTTTCAACAGCTGCAGCTTCGTCTACGCCTTCAGCGATCAGAGTTACAGCAGTACCCTTGACAATGCCCAGGGACAGAACGCCCAGCAGGCTCTTTGCGTTAACGCGTCTTT
>JAFQPT010000337.1 GCA_017411665.1 Oscillospiraceae bacterium
AGCTTCTGCAAATGGTCAAACGCATCACGCCGCATATCCGTCTCGATGTACACACCCATGACATGGCCTGTGTTGGCCATGTAATACTGTGCCATTGCATCGATGATGCGCAGCACCAGATACAGCAGCCCCAGCTTCAGCACCAGTTCCACAGTCAGTGCCGCCAGATCATTGATGGCAAGGTCGGTGATGTGGCGCATAATCAGCGGCAGCACCAGATCGCAGATGCAGGTCAGTGCCGCGCAGAACAGGTCAAATATGACGATATGCAGATATTTTTTCTCATAGGGCCAGAATCTGGCAATGAGGCTTTGTTTGGAAGCGTTGTAGCGAGGAGCATCGGCCATTTGCTCTACCTTGGTCTCCTGCTTGAAGGTAAATTTGGATCCTGCCATCGGCAATCCTCCTTAAGATGAGCTATATTTCATTATAGCAATTTCGGATTGCCATGACAAGACAGCGACAAACTTGATTTCTCGCGCTGTCCTTAATCGCCCCATTGTTGACAGAATCCACGGCTACCGATTATAATTCAGAAAAACACTTTACAGGAGACGCACATGAAAATTTGCATTTACGGCGCGTCCAGCAACAAGCTGGCGCAGATTTACTATACCGAAGCATACAAGCTGGGCGTATTGATGGCAAAGGGCGGTCACACACTGGTATTCGGCGGCGGTCAGGGCGGTCTGATGGGTGCCTGCGCAGAAGGCGCACATGCACACAAGGGCGAAATCATCGGTGTCGCACCCCGCTTCTTCGATGAACCCGGCATTCTCTTCCCCCACTGCGCACAGTTCATTTACACCGAGACCATGCGGGAACGCAAGGCCATCATGGAAGAGCAGTCCGATGCCTTCATCGTGCTCCCCGGCGGCATCGGCACCTACGAGGAGTTCTTCGAAATGCTGACGCTCAAACAGCTGGGCCGGCACGGCAAGCCCATGGCCATGCTGAACACCAATGGCTACTATGACCCCATGGCCGTTATGCTGCAGAACACTGTGGACGAAGGCTTCATGAGCGCCAACTGCATGGAGCTGTTCGGCGTATGCAGCACCCCCGAGGAAGTACTGGACTACGTCCTCAACGCCGAAACCGTCAGCGGCAGCATCAAGCGACTGGAAGACTACAACAAGTAATCCTGCCAAAGCTCCCCAACAGGGGAGCTTTTTTGTTTGCATTTTATACAAAATTCCATAACACTTTTTTCAGTTTCATTTCCATGGGTTTTCTTGTCATTTTTCTCTGCAAATGCTATAAATAAATCATAGCATATCCCCACCAAGAAAGAGAAATGAGGAAAATCAATGAAATCCATGTACAAAAAAGTGCTGACTCTGCTTGTCGCAGTGCTGCTCACCTGTGTTTTGTCCGGATGCTGCATCATCCACGACTGGGCCGATGCCACCTGCGTCGCTCCCATTACCTGCACCAAGTGTGGCAAAACCAAAGGTGAAGCACTGGGTCACACCGCAACCGACGCTACCTGCGTAGACCCTTCCGTCTGCAGCGTCTGCCGCGATGAGCTCGCTCCCCCTCTGGGCCATACGCCCGACAAGGAGCCCACCTGTACCACATCCTCCAAGTGCACAGTCTGCAATGAGATCATTGCCGAGTCTCTGGGTCACAGCTGGACCGAGCCCTCCGAAACCATGCCCCAGACCTGCACCACCTGCAATATGATGGTCCCCATGCAGCCCCCTGAAAACGGCGAATTTATCATCAACAATAACAAAAACCGCGGCAGCCGTCTCACCATTGATGCCCGCAATGCTTCCAATCCTTATTACATCAAGCTGAAGGATAAAAATGACAAGGACATCATTTCCTTCTACGTAGATGCCGGTGCCTATACCTCCGTCAAGGTTCCCACCGGTCAGTACTATGTCTACTTTGCAACCGGCACTCACTGGTACGGGCCCGAACTGCTGTTCGGGGAAGATACCCAATGCAGCTACGACGAAAATCTCTGCAACTTCAGCCAGTATGAATACACCTACACTCCCAAAGTAACCTACGGCGGAAATGTAGACTCCAAAAATATCAACATGGAAGATTTCTAAGCAAAAAATCCCACTCCTTATGGAGTGGGATTTTTTATGTAATCATATCTTACAAATTTCTCTGGCTTGCGATGTAGGGGTGCAGAGGTTCATCCAGCCACTTGCGGATGTCTTCCTGAGTGCCGCCCTTGAAGTCGCACTGGGACAGGAACAGAGCCATGGAATCGCAGTTCATTCTGTTGAATGTCTGAATTGCGGTAATTCTCATGCTGTTGTCGATTTCTACGTTCATGCCTTCAATGTAGCCACAGTAGTAGCACATTTCTACGGGATATCTGCGGTGGTTATCGGTAACCATATCTGCGCCGCACTTGGGACACTTCATAATCTTTTCCTCCTAAATTTCCATTAAATCCAGTAAATCCAGTAATTTTGCCATACAGCTTGTCCATATTTTAACAAAGTACACGTACTTTGTAAAGCTGCAAATTGGACAAGTTCTCTCTGCTGTTCTTATGCAATCTTTCAGAATTCCGCGTTTTTCTGTGAAAAACACGGAAAGCATCGTATTTTAGTGCAAAAGCCCCTTAAATCTCCAAAATCGCATTGCATTTCGGGCAGGAAAGTTCCGCATCCTCTTCTTCCAGCAGCCAGCTGTCCACTTCCATCACACACCCGCACTCGCTGCAGGTGACAATGTAGCTGCATTCATCGTCGAGATGCGCATCTTCCTCATCGTCGCCCAGAGACTCCAGCAAAGTCTCCATCTGCACATTCAGAATGTCCACTTCCTCCATCAGCGCAGCCACAGCATCCAGCAGTCCCTCTACCGCACCTGCGGTGTCGCCGCCTTCCAGTCTGCCGCGGATAGCCTCCAGCAGTTCATAGTTTTCCATATCATTCTCCCTAAGCACAAAAGGCCAGCCATACAGGTGGCCTTTTTGATTTGTAAAGCTTCAATTACTTTGCACGTTCCAGGTAGGAGCCGTCGCGGGTGTCGATACGGATCAGTTCGTCGGTTTCGATGAACAGAGGAACCTTAACTTCAGCGCCGGTTTCCAGAGTAGCGGGCTTGGTAGCGTTGGTAGCGGTGTTGCCTGCGAAACCGGGGTCGGTCTGAGCAACGCGCAGAACTACGAAAGTGGGGGGATCAATCTGGAAGATCTTGCCCTTGTAGGAGTGCAGAACGCATTCCATGTTTTCCTTAACGAACTTGAAGTTGTCGCTCAGGTCATCGGGAGATACGGGGATCTGATCATAGGTTTCGGGATCCATGAAGTAGTACAGATCGCCGTCGTTGTACAGGTATTCCATGGTCTTGCGTTCGATGGTAGCGACTTCGAACTTTTCAGTGGGGTTGAAAGAAGTTTCGGTTACGCCACCGGTGATCACGTTCTTCATCTTGGTACGAACGAACGCAGCACCCTTGCCGGGCTTAACGTGCTGGAATTCGATAACCTGCATGACCTTGCCGTCGTATTCGAAGGTAACGCCGTTTCTGATATCGCCTGCGGTAATAGTTGCCATAATTATATCCTCCAAACAGATTTATGTTAAAAAGAATTTACAGAATTATTCGCTTTATTCTACATGAATTTTCCTGTGATTGCAAGGGGTTTTACACAATAATCAGTTCCTTCGGAGATTTTGTCAGAATCTCGACGCCGTCTTCACGGAAAATTGCGGTGTCCTCAATGCGTACGCCGAACTTGCCGGGCAGGTAAATGCCGGGCTCTGCGGAGCAAACACAGTTCAAAGGCATGGGCTTCTTGCCGCTGGGAGATGCGTAGGGCGCTTCATGGATTTCCAGACCCAGACTGTGACCGTATCCGTGTCCGAAATATTCGCCGTAGCCTGCTGCTTCGATCACATCACGGGCAGCCTTGTCCACATCGCAGCCGAGAACACCTGCCTTGGATACTGCCAGACCCGCCAGCTGTGCCTGCAGTACGGTATCGTAAACCTTGCGCATTTCCTCGGTTGCATAGCCCACAGCGATGGTTCTGGTCATATCGGAGCAGTAGCCGCCGTACATGCAGCCAAAGTCCATAGTCACAAAGTCGCCTTCCTGAATGACGTTATCGGAGGGCACGCCGTGGGGCATGCTGGAGCGGTGACCGGCCACAACGATGGGGTCAAAGCTAACCTTTTCCGCACCACGCAGCATCATTGCGTAAACCAGCTCCGCGGCCACCTGCTTTTCGGTCATGCCTGCGCGGATGACGGTAAGAATGTGAGCAAAGGCTTCGTCAGTGATATCCTGTGCCTTCTGCATCAGCGCCAGCTCTTCCTCGTTCTTCTGGGCACGCAGCTCATCCAGCATGTCCAGGCAGCCGATCATCTTCACACCCAGCAGTTCTTCATAGCCTACATATTCTTCATAGCTCAGACGGCTGGATTCGCCGCCCAGTCTGGAAACATTCTGCTCTGCCAGAATCGCCTTGATCATGTCGTTCATGGGATGCTGGTTGGTGTGCAGCAATACCCGATAGCGATCCCCTGCCGCTTCCCGGGCCGCTTCAATATAGCGGGAGTCGGTCAAAAACCATGCATCCTTTGCGGTGGCGATGACAGCACCCGCAGTGCTGTGGAAGCCGGTGGCAAAGTAGCGGTTGTCGGGGTTCAGCAGCAGAACTGCGTCCAGGCCTTCCGCTGCAATTCGGGTTTTCAGTCTTTCCAGATTGCTCATGTTATCCTATCCTTTCCAATTTCCGCACTTTAGTAAGGTCAAGCGGAAAAAATTCGCTTTTAAGTTCAACACGTCGTAGGGACCGACATCCTTGGCGGTCCGTTTCTGCGTCAAATATTTGCGGACCGTCGAGGACGCCGGTCCCTACAAATGTTTTATCCCTTCTGCTTTGCTGCCAGTCGGAAGGGAAATTCCGCCCAGTAGCGCAGGGTGTGCAGGGGGTTGTGCAGCAGGATGGGCTTGACCACGATGGAATACAGCCCGCCGATGGTGCCGCACAACACATCGGTGTAAATCTGGTCACCGATGATGGCAGTTTCCGCAGGGGTGTAGCCCTTGTCCGCCAGCACCGTATGCAGCATGCCCTGTCGGGGCTTCTTCGCCAGCTTCACATATTCCAAACTCAGCTGCTCGGCAAACAGCATGGGACGGTCACCCTTATTATTGGAAAAAATGAAGGGTTCGATTCCGCCCTGCTTGAGGGTTTCGATCCATGCCTTCAGTTCCTCGGTGGCATCATCCACGATGTACGGGGACAGAGTGTTGTCCAGATCCATCAGCAGAAACCGGATGCCCTGTTCCCGCAGGAACGCGGGAGTGACCTCGTAAATATCCTTGACCGATCGGGAAGGGATCGGCAGTTTGTCTTTTAAGCTCATATATCAATCTCCTATGGGAAACCGCACGGTAAACACAGTGCCTTGGGGTTCGTTGGCCGACACGGTGATGGTTCCCCCATGTAGTATAACAGCATCTCTGACAATTGACAATCCCAGACCGCTGCCCCCCGCCTCACGGCTGCGGGCCTTGTCCACGCGATAGAAGCGGGCAAAAATATTGGGCACGTCCTCTGCGGGGATGCCGATGCCCGTATCCGACACCGTCAGCACCGCTTCGTCTCCCTCACGGGCAACGCGCACCGTCACGGTTCCGTCGGGCACATTGTACTTGATGGCATTTTCCACCAGATTGAAAATCACCTGGTACAAATCGTCCTCCGCAGCCCGAATGCACACGGATTCCGCCGTTTCATAGCACAGCCGAACCTGTCGGTTGTCCGCCAGCGGACGCAGTATGGGGAGGCTGCGCAGTGCCACCTGCACCAAATCCACCCGCTCATCGGTCACGATGGCTGCACTGTCCATGCGGCTCAAGTCCAGCAGCTTTTCCGTCATATGCTGCAGACGTTCTGCTGCCGCGCCGATGTCTTCCACGAATTCCACCGTGGTTTCGCGGTCGATATTTTCGTTTTGCAGGATGCTGTCCGACAGCAGCCGAATGGAGGCCAGCGGCGTTTTCAACTCATGAGAGGCATCCGACACAAAGCGGCGGCGCACCTGCTCATTTTCACGGAGAATATCCGTCATGGCATTGAATTCATGGGTCAGCTCCGTAATTTCATCATCACCCAGAGGCTCGATGTGGCCGGTATAGTCCCCTTCCTGCACGATTTTCACCCCGTCCGCCAGCTTACGGATGCGCAGCGCCAGCGCATGGGACACCACCATACCCAGAGCAATGGCCACAAAGCTCACTGCCAGAGAAATCACGGTCAGACGATTGCGGATGCCGCCGATGAGCTCTGCCTGTTCGGTATCCTCTTCCTCCATATACACACTTCCGATGATGCTGCCGTTGACCATAACGGGGGCACACACCACGCTGGTGAAGCTGTCGGTGTCGTATAGGGATTCAAAAATGATTTTTCCCGTGAACACCGTATTCAGTGCATCGAAGCTGGCAGACAGATTGGTGCCCAGGCTTTCACCCCAGCTGTCGTAAATGACTGTACGGCGTTCATTGGTAATGAGAATGTGGTTATTCTCGGTGACGTTCAGCAGGTCGATGACCGAGCCCACGTTTTCCGCAGTCAGCGTATCCAGCCCCGACAGTGCCGAGGAAACAACGGACACCGTGGCGGACATGGACTGCTCCTTATCCGTATACACCACGTTGCGCATCGCAACGATGGGATAGGTATTGATGACCAGCAGCAGAAGCAGGATGAAGCTGACAAACACCAGCATCATCTGTCCTCGCACAGACTTCCCGGGCGAAGGGAGCCGCACAAAAATCCGCTCTGCGTCAGGCAGCTTCAGCTTAGTCGGCAAAATAGTATCCTACGCCCCATTTGGTCAGAATGTATTCCGGTGCGGCGGGGTTCGGCTCCAATTTTTCACGCAGACGGCGGATGTGCACATCCACCGTACGGATATCGCCCTGGTAGTCATAGCCCCATACCAAATCCAGCAGATTTTCTCTGCTGAATACCTTGCCCGGTTTCTTCATAAAGAATTCTATCAGATCAAATTCCTTCATGGTCAGGTCCACGGGAACACCGCTGCGGAATGCCTGCCGCTTCTCGGTATCCAGCGTGATTTCTCCCTTTGTCAGCAGGGTCACCACAGTCTGCTCCTCCTTTCGGGCAGCCGCAGTCACCGCACTGCGGCGCAGCAGCGCACGGACACGGGCCTTCAGCTCCAGAATATTGAAGGGCTTGGTGATGTAGTCATCGGCACCCGACTCAAAGCCCAGCAGCTTGTCCGCATCCTCACTCTTGGCCGTCAGCATAATGATGGGCACATTGGAGAACATGCGAATCTGCTGGCAGGCACTCAGCCCGTCCAGCTTGGGCATCATCAAATCCAGAATAATCAGGTCATAGGCATTGGCCCCTGCCAGTTCCACTGCAGCGGCTCCGTCATAGCAGGCATCTACCTGATGCCCCTCGTTTTCAAGATTGAACTTTATGCCTTTTACCAACGTCTTTTCATCGTCTACAACCAGAATTTTCATTCGCTGCTCCTCATCACATGTCGACAATTTGGGTTGATTTTGATTATGTGAACCTATATAATAACTAAGATAGAGATTCTGTTTCTACGCGTCTTGTACATAAAGACAAATGTATTTTAACATATATTTTCGGAGTTGAACATGAAAAAACTAAAAATTCTTTCCGTACTGATGGTGCTGTGCATCATGCTCGGTGTCGCCGCACCCTCTGCTTACGCAATTGAAGAGCCGCCCGAGCTGAAATCCGCCGCCATTTATCTGGCTGATATCGAAACGGGCTACGTATACTACGAACGACAGGCACACAATCAGGTATACCCCGCATCTCTGACCAAAATCATGACCTCTCTGCTGGTCATCGAGGCCATTGAACGAGGCGAGCTGACTATGGAAGACGAGGTCACCGCACAGCCCGGCTTTGACTGGGATATGGACAAGGAAGGCAGCTCCGCGCAAATCGTGGAAGGAGAAGTCCTCACCGTCCGTGACCTGCTGTACTGCACCCTGCTGGCTTCCGCAAACGAAGCAACCAACATCATTGCCGCACACATGTACGGCACCATCGACGGCTTCGTTGTAAAGATGAACGAGCGTGCTGCAGAGCTGGGCTGCACAGGCACCCACTTTGCAAATCCTCACGGTCTGCCCAACGACAACCACTATACCACTGCATACGACATGTTTCTGATTGCACAGGAAGCCATGAAGCATGAACTCTTCGTGACCATCTGTGACACCATCGAAACCACCATCGAAGCCACCAACAAATCCGATGTCCGCGGTCTGACCAATACCAACGGTCTGATTACCTCCGCATCCATTTACAAGGGCTACTACTACGAGCCCGCCATCGGTATTAAAACCGGCTACACCCAGGCAGCAGGCTACTGTCTGATTTCCTCCGCCAAGTCCCGCCAGATTCATCCCATCTGTGTAATTATGGGCGGCGTCATGACCGAATATGTCAACGGTCAGCTGGATCACAGCAACTACTCCGACTCCATCAAGCTGTATAACTGGGTCTTCTCCAACTATACCCGCATGGAGCTGGTAGAGGGTGAAACCGTCATTCTGGACGTTCCCGTCCGCTTGAGCAGCAACGCAGACACCATTTCTCTGCGTGCGGAAAGTACCGTCAGCGGTGTTCTGCCAAACGACGTGGACCTGTCCCAGCTGCAGCAGAATATCACCATCTACAGCGATGAGGAGGATTTCGCCGTCACCGCACCCTTCGACGAAGGTCAGGTGCTGGGTGAAATCAGCGTTTCCATGAACGGTGTGGAATATGGCAAGACCTATCTGGTGGCAAACCGCTCCGTTGACTTGAGTATCATGTCGGCTATGTTCGACAGCTTCTTCCGTACGCTGTCCAACCCCATCGTCCGCACCATTCTTGTGCTGGGCCTTCTGGCTGCTGTAGCCTATGGCTTGCTGGTGGCACGCTACCGCATGAACATGCTCAAGCAGCAGAGAGAGCTGGAGGAAGCCCGTATTCAGCGGCTGAAGCTGGAAGAACAGGCAAAGCGCAGCGAAATGATGGCAGAAGCCCGTCAGCGCTCCTACCACTCCTTCTCCACCCCCGCTCACAACAAATACGCGGACACAAACAGTAATGTAGAAAACCGCACCCGCGATTACTTCGACGAATTCTTCCCCGACTGATTCCTCGCGAGCTCCATATCGCTTTCCGCTCAAGCATGAGCGGAGAGCACTCACTCCGTCGCTCGTCGTTTTCACTCTGCGTCTTTGCCTATTTGAAATTCGCTTTGCGAATTTTGTTTCGATAAAAAGATGCAGCTGTGAGCTTGCCGCCTTCGGCGGCTGTATTAACAGACTTCGCATCCACCTTGCCCCCTTGCCTAAAGGGGGGGTGGCATTTGCGAGGCACGAGCAAATGTCGGGGGGATTCCTCAACTTCGCTGCGCTTGGTCGGAATGACAGTCTGCAGTATTGTGTAAAACTTCCGTCGCACCCATCGTAGGGACCGGCCTCCCGGACGGTCCGTAAATACGCACCATCGAGAATTTTCGCCACGCACGCTGTCATTCTGAGGGAACACAGTTCCCGAAGAATCTCAAACATTCGGTCAGTCTTAACTCCGTTTGCTTGCTTTGAGATTCTTCACCTCGTTTAGGATGACATACCTATCCGTAATTTTGACATATAACCAATTTAAGGAATTGATTACATGAAACTTGAACTCTGTATCCCCTGCCTGTTCGGTCTGGAAGGCCTTGTAGGCAATGAACTCCGCCATATGGGCATGGAAGACGTCCGCCCCGAAAACGGCCGCGTCTACTTCCGCAGCGACGAACAGGGTATGGCAAAAGCCAATATCCGCTCCCGTTTCGGCGAACGCGTGCTCATCGTTATGGGCAGATTCCCCGCCCGCACCTTCGACGACCTGTTTGAAGGCACCAAGGCCATTGCTTGGGAAACCTTTATTCCCCGCAACGGCCAGTTCCCCGTCAAAGGACACAGCCTCAACAGTCAGCTCCACTCCATCCCCGACTGCCAGAAAATCATCAAGAAGGCTGTGGCATCCCGTATGTCCGCCAAATACCATGTAAACTGGCTGCCCGAGGACGGCGCACTGTATCAGATTCAGTTCGCCATCATGAACGACACCGCCGTTTTGTATCTGGATACCACCGGCACTGGCCTCTTCAAGCGCGGCTATCGCCCCGCTCATGTGGCAGCACCCCTGCGCGAAACCCTGGCAGCCGCTATGGTTGACATTGCAGGCTATCGCGGCAGAGGCGACTTTGCCGACCCCTTCTGCGGCAGCGGCACCATTGCCATCGAAGCGGCACTGGCAGCCAAGAATCGCGCACCCGGTCTCTACCGCGGCTTCACCGCAAAGAACTGGGAGATCTTCGACAAGCGCATCTGGGAACTGGCAGCGGAAGAAGCCAAGGCCCGTGAATTCAACGGTGAATACCGCATCTTCGCTTCCGATATCGACCCCAAGGCAGTGGCTATGGCAAGAGAAAACGCCAAGCGCGCAGGTGTGGCACACCTCATCGACTTCGACCTGGCCGATGCCACCCTGTTTGACCGCACCACCGACCGCGGTGTGATTGTCACCAATCCTCCCTACGGCGAGCGACTGCTGGAAAAGAGCGAGGCAGAACGTCTGTACACCGCATTCGGCAAGGCATTCCATCAACTGGAAAACTGGCAGCTGTATCTGCTCAGCTCCCACACCGAATTTGAACGCACCTTCGGCAAACCCGCATCCAAAAAACGCAAGCTCTACAACGGCACCATCAAGTGTGACCTGTTTATTTACAGATAAAGAAACCGCAAAAGAGAAAGAATTAAGGGGAATGTGCCATGAAGCATTTGTTTATCGTTAACCCCGCAGCCCGTCAGGGCAACCGCACCACCTTTGCCACGACCCTCATCAAGCAGGCTTTCGAACGCAGAGAGGCGGAATATGAAATCTACATCACCGAAGGTCCCGGCGACGGTGCCCGCAAAATTGACCACGACGCCCGATATGAAGCGGATTTGCGCGTGTACGCATGCGGCGGAGACGGCACCGTGAACGAATGTGCCGCTGCCTGCGTGGGTCTTGCTAATGTAGCAATGACTGTGTTCCCCTGCGGCACAGGCAACGACTTCGTCAAGCAATTCGGCGACGAGCAGAATAAGTTCATGAACATCGGTGCACTGGTAGATGGTGAGATTTCTCCGCTGGACATCATAAAGGTCAACGACCGCTACAGCATCAACGTCGCCTGCATCGGTTTGGACAGCCGCGTGGGCGCAGGTGTCCATGACTTTGACAAGGTGCCCATCATCGGCAAGGGCAAGGGCGCATATATTGCTTCCGTGGTAACCCACGTATTCAAGCGCATCACCGACAAGCTGACCATTCGCGTCAACGGGCAAATCGTCACAGGCGAGTTCAACACTGTCACCATCTGTAACGGCAACTGGTATGGCGGCAGCTTCAATCCCGTACCCGAGGCAAGAGCAGACGACGGCAAGCTGGATGTGCTGCTCATCAGCGGTGTCAAGCGTCCTCAGCTGCCTCTGCTGCTAACCAAGTACGGCAAGGGCAAGTACAAAGAGCTCCCTCAGTTCGTCAAGCACTACAGTACCACCAAGGTCGTTGTGGAATGTGAGGACGAGATGGTCATTAACGTTGACGGGGAAACCATGCTGGCACACAAGGCGGAATTCAAGCTTATTCCCGGCGGCATCCGCTTCCTTCACCCCAAGGGCATGAAGTACTTTGAAAATCGCGAAACCACGGAATCTAAGGCTTAATTTGTCACATTCGAGCTCAATTGTCCGAATTCTAAGATTAGAATTCGGGATTCGGAGCTTAGAATTCGGGATTTTGTGAAAAGTTTTTGAATTTTCATTTTTTCCCTTGATTATTACATATCGATGGTTTATTATGATAGCTGTGTTTAGCACTCTAACAAAAAGAGTGCCAAAACACAGCTATTTTGTATTCTAATTTTCTTAGGAGGAACTTATATATGAAGCTCATTCCCCTGGCAGACAGAGTTGTTCTGAAGCAGGTCAAGGCAGAAGAAAAGACCAAGAGCGGTCTGATTCTGTCTTCCGCAGCACAGGAAAAGCCCGAAATCTTTGAAGTCATCGAAGTCGGCCCCGGCGGCATCGTAGACGGCAAGGAAGTTGTCATGACCGTAGAAAAAGGTCAGAAGGTCATCACCGGCAAGTATACCGGTACCAACGTAAAGATTGAAGGCGAAGAACTGCTGATCGTGAAGCAGGCAGAAATCCTGGCAATCGTGTCTGAATAACCCCGAAGGAGGAACATCACATGGCAAAGCAGATTGTATACGGCGAAGAAGCACGCAAGAAGCTGGAAAGCGGTATTAACCAGCTGGCAAATACCGTCAAAATCACTCTGGGCCCCAAGGGCCGCAACGTAGTTCTGGAAAGAGCATACGGCACTCCCCTCATCACCAACGACGGTGTCACCATTGCAAAGGAAATCGAACTGGAAGATCCCTTTGAAAACATGGGCGCACAGCTGATCAAGGAAGTTTCCACCAAGACCAACGACACCGCAGGCGACGGCACCACCTCCGCTACCATTCTGGCACAGGCAATGATCAATGAAGGTCTGAAGAATCTGGCAGCAGGCGCAAACCCCATGGTTATGCGTAAGGGCATCAGCAAGGCTACCGCAGCTGCTGTGGAATGCGTACGTAAGAACAGCCAGCCCGTCAGTGGTACCGCTGATATCGCACGCGTCGGCACCGTTTCTTCCGGCGACGAAAGCATCGGCTCTCTGATTGCGGAAGCAATGGAAAAGGTCGGCCAGAACGGCGTTATCACCATCGAAGAATCCCGCACCGCTGAAACCTACAGCGAAGTTGTGGAAGGCATGCAGTTTGACCGCGGCTACCTGAGCCCCTACATGGTCACCGACACCGAAAAGATGGAAGCAGTGATGGACGACTGCCTCATCCTCATCACCGACCACACCATTTCCAACATTCAGGAAATCCTGCCCATTCTGGAAAACGTACTGAAGACCAAGAAGAAGCTGGTCATCATCGCAGAAGACGTTGACGGCGATGCACTGTCCACTCTGATCCTCAACAAGCTGCGCGGCACTCTGAACGCAGTTTGCGTCAAGGCTCCCGGCTTCGGCGACCGCCGCAAGGAAATGCTGCGCGACATCGCCATCCTCACCGGCGGCGAAGTTGTCTCCAAGGATCTGGGCATGGAACTGACCATGACTCAGCTGCACCAGCTGGGCCAGGCTCGCATGGTAAAGGTCACCAAGGAAACCACCACCATCGTGGACGGCAAGGGCTCCAAGGAAGAAATCGCAGCACGTGCTGCTCAGATTAAGGCTGAATACGAAGTATCCACTTCCGAATACGACCGCGAAAAGCTGATGGAACGTCTGGCAAAGCTGGCAGGCGGTGTTGCAGTCATCAAGGTCGGTGCAGCAACCGAAACCGAAATGAAGGAAAAGAAGCTGCGCATCGAAGACGCACTGAACGCTACCCGTGCAGCAGTGGAAGAAGGTATCGTACCCGGCGGCGGCTCTGCTTATGTGGCAGCAGGCAAGGCTGCGGAAGCAGTGGCTGCTACCCTCAGCGGCGATGAAAAGACCGGCGCTATGGCAGTTGCCAAGGCTCTGACCGCTCCCATCTGCCAGATTGCTGCAAACGCAGGCGTGGAAGGCGCAGTGGTTCTGGATAAGGTCAAGCGCAGCCGCTCCGCAAACTACGGCTACGACGCAGCAAACGATGTTTACGGCGACATGATCGCAATGGGCATCGTAGACCCCACCAAGGTTTGCCGCTCCGCAATCGAAAACGCAGCATCCGTTGCATCCGTCACTCTGACCACCGAATCTCTGGTGGCAAACATCCCCGTTCCCGAAACTGCCGCTCCCAACATGGGCGACATGGGCATGTACTAATGAAAAATGCATGACAAAGCAGCCTCCCGAAATCTTCCGATTTCGGGGGGCTG
>JAFQPT010000338.1 GCA_017411665.1 Oscillospiraceae bacterium
CTGTGAATCGGATAGAATGCAACACCTGCATCATGAATATTCATAAGCTCCACAAGAGCATATCTGGCGGGATGTGTTTCCGTCTCTTCTTCAGACAATCTTTCGCGAATCTCATCCCAGCACTTTTTGGCAGCTGCGAGACTGTGATTGCCATCACCGATTGCATAAATTATTGCCCCATTACTGAAGCCATATTTGGATTCCAGCAGCGCATCATCTGTCAGTTCGTCAAGCATTGCAGAGAGAATTTCTGCGTTTGCGCCGGAAATGGGTCTGCCGCAAATATGGCCGCCGTTGCACATCAAGTCAAAATCATAAACAGGGTCACCTGCACTAATAAAAGCATTGCGCATAATCATATCGTCTCTGTCATCGATAAAGAGCATGATATGAGGCATTTCAAGAGGTGCGTTCTTACGAATTTTCACTCTTGCAGGAAGTCTGCTTTCAACCGTATGCTCTGTTGCACGAACAGGTGTGATGGAATCTTCATGATAGTCATACTTGGAAAGGTCAACAGCCCCTACCAGTCCTCGACGAAGCAAACCGCCGGGAAGCATTCTCTCGACATAAATAAAACTGTTTTCCAGAGTATAGAAAACGTCATTATTAAGGTAATCATTCATAACCCCGTTAATGCGTTTGGTTTCCTCGGCATCATTTTTATATTGTAGGTAAGCCTCAGGAAAAATCATATGCATGGTAGACAGTTTTCCTTCTGTAGCCTGTGCAACTGCATCCCAATAAACCGTGTCGGAAGTAAACTGGTCGCAAGCGACTGTACTCCAAAGCTGCATATCTGCCTGCTTAGGCAATAATATATCAGCAGGAACAAATATTCTGCGCTGAATCATAGCTTATCCTTTCAACTGACGCTTGCGAGCGATATTGATCATACCGTCTTCCATATCATCCAGCTTTGCCATCATACGACCGGCACCGAATGCAGTGCAGGTCAGTGCGTCGTCTACAACAACAGCGGGAATACCGGTATTTTTGCTGATTACGCGGTCCAGACCATACAGCATGCTGCCGCCGCCGGACATACGAATACCATTCTTGCCGATATCGCCAACCAGTTCGGGGGGAGTACGTTCCAAAACAGCATGAATTGCATCAAGAATCTTCTTGGTGGGTTCAATCATTACTTCCGCAAGTTCTGCGGAATTTACGGCAACAGACTTGGGCATACCGGTAGCAAGGCAACGGCCCTTTACTTCTTCAACCCCCGCAGAGTCACGACGAACAATACCGCCAATGGTGCGCTTCAGTTCTTCCGCGGTACGCATACCAATGACTACATTGTGCTTATTCTTTATGTAGCGCACAATCGCTTCGTCATAAGCATTGCCTGCAGTCTTAATGCATCTGCTTTCCACAACACCACCCAGGGATACTACTGCAATATCAGTCTTTCCCGCACCGATGTCTACAACCATATTACCGTCGGGCTTGTAAACATCAATACCGGCACCGGTTGCGGTCGCCAGAGTAGATTCCGTCAGATAGACCTTTCTTGCGCCTGCTTCAACAGTAGCGTCAATCAATGCACGTTCTTCCACGCCGGTAATATAACCGGGAACGGAAACCAGCATTCTTGGCTTGAACAAACTGATTGAAGTAACTTTTTTTACAAATTCACTCAGCATTGCCACAGTCATATCGTAATCAGAAATAACGCCATTACGAATCGGATGAATTGCAACAATGTTAGCAGGGGTTCTGCCCAGCATTTTTTGCGCATCCTGACCGACCTTCAGCAATTCACCGGTGTGTTTATCGACAGCAACTACCGTGGGCTCACGAAGAACAATACCCTTACCCTGTGCATAGAGCAGCGTAGTATTTGTACCAAGGTCGATTGCGATATCTCTTTCAAATATGAGCATTCTATTCACCTCAAATTAATCTTTACGTTTACGCGCAGCGGCTGAACAATAAACTCTCTCTGCGCCTGCCATTCCGAGCATTCTTGAACACTCTGAGAATGTGGAACCGGTTGTAACAATATCATCAATCAATAGGATACGTTTATCCATAACCGATTCACGATTGATGACAATATAAGCACCTGAAATGTTGCTTTTTCTTTTCTCAAAACTGCCTGTACGAGACTGCGGTGCGGTATGACGTACTTTCTTAAGTAGCGGAACACAGGGAATTCCCAAATGTTTGCTGACTTCATTTGCCAAAAGCTCTGCTTGATCATACCCTCTGTTACGTAGTCTCTTTCTGCTGAGCGGTACCCAGGAAATGATATCCACATGAGAATCAATATATTCTTCGGCACATTCAGCAATCATTTCCCCAAAACATGATGCATATGCAGTCATACCATAGAATTTATAACGTAGCAAAGCATCTCGTACCTTTTCTTCATAATACAACGGAGAGATACA
>JAFQPT010000339.1 GCA_017411665.1 Oscillospiraceae bacterium
CAGGATTTCGGAAACTACGCGGATTGCGTAGGGGAAATCTTCAACATCGGGAATAACAGCTTCCAGTGCCTTTTCTACCAGAGCGCCATGACCGTATTCGCGGCGGCCGGTGGAACGCTGTGCCTTAGCTTCGCCGGTGGAGTAACCGGGGAAGTTGTAGTGGTGCATGAAGCGCTTTTCTTCTTCTTCCCAGATGGTGTCCAGCTTCTGGCACATGGACAGGGTGTTCAGAGTTGCAATGGACAGAACCTGAGTCTGGCCACGAGTGAACAGAGCGGAGCCGTGAACTACGGGCAGAACAGCAACTTCGGTGCCCAGTGCGCGGATTTCGTTCATTGCACGGCCGTCAACGCGCTTGCCCTGCAGCAGCCAGTTCTTAACGACCTTCTTCTGCATCTTGTACAGAATTTCGTCCATGAACTGCATCATGTCGGGATGGGCTTCTTCGTACTTTTCCTGCATAGCGACAACCCATTCGTTTACGCGAGCTTCGCGAACGTTCTTGTCGTCGGTGTCCATGCAGTATTCCATGCCTGCGAATTCGTTTTCGCACAGGGTGTTGTACAGTTCTTCGTCGAAGGAAGCCTTGTTGTAAGAGAACTTTTCCTTGCCGATTTCTGCTACCATGTGGTCGATCATGTCCAGAACGGGCTGCAGGTGTTCGTGAGCCTGTACGATGCCTTCGTACATAACTTCGTCGGGAACCTGATCAGCTTCGGATTCGATCATAACGATCTTCTTGTGGGTAGCCGCAATGGTGGTGATCATGCGGTTGTTCTTGCGTTCTTCCTGAGTGGGGTTGAACAGGTACTTTTCGCCGTCCCAGCCCAGAACGATGCCTGCGATGGGGCCGTTGAAGGGAACGTCGGAAATGGAAACTGCTGCGGAAGCACCGATCATAGCGGTGATTTCGGGGGAGCAGTCGCGGTCCAGAGTCAGAACTTCGCAAGCGATGACAACGTCATTGCGCAGGTCGGAGGGGAACAGAGGACGCATGGGGCGGTCAATCAGACGGGAAGCCAGAACAGCATTCAGGCTGGGCTTGCCTTCACGACGCATGAAGCTGCCGGGGATGCGGCCTACTGCGTACAGCTTTTCGTTGAAGTCTACTGCCAAGGGGAAGTAGTCAATGCCGTCCTTGGGACGAGCGGAAGCGGTGCAGGTAACCAGTACGGAGGTTTCGCCGTACTTAACCAGAACAGATGCATTGCACAGTTCTGCCATCTTACCTACTTCGAAGGACAGAGGACGACCTTCGAACATCATTTCGAACTTTCTGTAGTTCGGGAAAGATTTTTCACGAATAATCATGTGATTTACTCCTTTTCTTAGAGATTAGAGCGGAGTCACCTGACCTTTTAGCACTTGAATAACCGGTTAAAAATTTTCAACCGGTTATCCAAATACTAAATCGTCAAGTAACTTCGCAGAAACTTGCATGTTTTCGGTCATGAAAAAAGGTGGAACAATATATAATTGTCCCACCTTAAAACCTTCATAACCTTCAGAAAAAAATTACTTACGGATACCCAGCTTAGCGATGCAAGCACGGTAACGTTCGATGTCTACCTTCATCAGGTAGTTCAGCAGGCGACGACGCTTACCGATCAGCTTGAACATACCCTGACGAGAGTGATTGTCGTTGGGGTTCTTCTTCAGATGTTCGGTAATCTGGTTGATGCGTTCAGTCATGATAGCGATCTGAACTTCGGGAGAACCGGTGTCGGTTTCGTGTGCGCGGTTGCTTTCAATTACAACAGTCTTCTGTTCCTTAGTGATCATTGTAGGAACTCCTTTCATTTTATAAATTATCCAGTGACTCAGGATCGGGCGGAAAGGGCACCGACACAGTCGTCGGCAGTTCCCCGAAGCCGAGTTCACGGACACATGCCCGAATATATTAGCACATTTGTCTCAATCTGTCAAACCTATTCTGCACATATTATCCAAAAAATTTGCATGGGAACAATTTCCTTGCGGATTCGGTCTGAATGATTATAATAAACTTATAAAACCCCGATCGGGAGGTACATTCTATGATTTTGTTCATGAAAGAAAAAGATACTGCGTTCAAAGACCGCTTTTTTGTCAAAGACGAACAGGATAACACCGTCTATGTCATTGAAGGCAAAGCCTTTTCTCTCAGCAAAAAGCTGACTATTCACGACGCCCATGACCGTGAGCTGGCTGTGGTGCAGAAGAAAGCATTCGCGCTGACCCCCAAGTACGCCGTCATCGTGGAAGATGAAGAGATTGCGGAGCTGTCCAGAGAGTCCTCCCTGTTTGGCAAGCCCTATTACAAAGTAGAAGGCCCCAACTGGACCGTGGACGGGGACATCTGGGACCGTGATTATAAAATCCGCCGCAATATGAATGTCATCATTGACGTAAGCAAAGCACTGCTGCAGAGAGACACCTATAAAATTGATATCCACAAGGACATCAATCCCTTGATGGCTGTTGCGGTCGTTCTCGCTGTGGACTACATCCTCGACGCAGAAGGCGAAGACGCTGTGAACGCGAATAATACGGAAAAATAAAGAAAGCCTTTACTGACTATCCAACGAAATCCAATTCTCTGAATTGGATTTTACCTCAACGATTCACTTTTCACTCTTATCTAAACTAAGAAAAGCCTCCGATTTGGAGGCTTTTCTTAGTTTTTCAGGCTCTGCATGGGTGCGGGGATGCGTCCGCCGCGACCCACAAACACCTCGGGAGACTTGGTGTTGATTGGCATGACAGGGCCACTGCCCAGCAGACCGCCGAAGTTCAGCTCATCGCCCACCTGCTTGCCGATGGCGGGAATCAGACGGACTGCAGTAGTCTTGGAATTGACCATGCCGATGGCCGCTTCGTCGGCAATGATGCCGCTGATGATAGCGGGGGTAATATCCCCGGGTACAACGATCATATCCAGACCAACGGAACAAACCGCGGTCATGGCTTCCAGCTTTTCGATGGTCAGACAGCCGTTTCTTGCCGCGGCAATCATGCCCTGGTCCTCGCTGACGGGGATAAAGGCGCCGGACAGACCGCCTACATGGGAGGATGCCATGACGCCGCCCTTCTTGACCGCATCGTTCAGCAGTGCCAGCGCTGCGGTGGTGCCGTGGACACCGCACTGCTCCAGACCCATTGCCTCCAGAATGTTGGCAACGCTGTCGCCGATGGCGGGCGTAGGCGCCAGAGACAGGTCAATGATGCCGTAGGGCACGCACAGACGGCGGGAGGCTTCCTGTGCCACCAGCTGCCCCATACGGGTAATCTTAAAGGCAGTGCGCTTGATGATGTTGGCAATTTCGGTGATATCATCCTCGGGCTTTGCCTTTGCAATGGCTGCACGAACAACACCGGGGCCGGAAACGCCTACGTTAATGACACAGTCCGGCTCACCGGGACCGTGGAATGCGCCTGCCATGAAGGGGTTATCTTCGGGTGCATTGCAGAATACCACCAGCTTTGCCGCACCGATGCAGTCACGGTCGGCAGTCAGATCCGCTGCACGCTTGACAATGTAGCCCATTTTCTTGACGGCATCCATATTGATGCCCGCCTTGGTGGAGCCGATGTTGACGGAAGAGCAAACCAAATCGGTTTCTGCCAGTGCTTCGGGAATACTCTCAATGAGCGCATAGTCCCCGGGGCCGAAGCCCTTATGTACCAGTGCGGAATAGCCGCCGATGAAGTTGACCCCAACCGTCTTTGCCGCACGGTCCAACGCCTTTGCAAAGTGCACGGGACTGCTGGTGGGACATGCCCCTGCCAGCATAGCAATGGGAGTGACCGCAATGCGCTTGTTCACAATGGGAATCCCGTATTCGCGACTGATGTCTTCACCTGTCTGCACCAGATTTTCCGCATAGCTGCAAATCTTGTCATATACCTTATCGGAAGCCTTGTGAATATCGGAATCAATACAATCGAGAAGAGAAATGCCCATGGTAATGGTGCGGACATCCAGATTCTCGTTGTCGATCATATTAATAGTTTCCAGAATATCATGTGTATTGATCATAACGGGCACCTACCTATCAGATGCGGTGCATGGCATTGAACACATCTTCGTGCATCACGTGGATCTTCAAGCCCATTGCATCGCCCGCAGCCTCCATTTCATCCACCAGTGCGCTGAAGGGCACGGTGCATTTGGCAATATCCACCAGCATGACCATAGCAAACAGATCCTGCATAATAGACTGGGTTACTTCCAGAACATTGACATTTTTGTCAGCGCAAATGGCGGTAACCTTCGCCAGAATACCCACCATGTCCTTGCCGATTACGGTAACAACTGCTCTCATATCAAAAACCTCATTTCGGTGTATTTTTCCAAGAATTATGCTCATTATATGATATTCCGAAAATAAGTCAAGTGCTCGACGAGTCGAAGTTTGAAGTACAGTTTGTAGCTGCGAGCCATGCTCGCCAGTTTATACATTCTCAATATCTACGGGGCGTCGAGGACGCCGCCCCCTACAAATAAAACCACA
>JAFQPT010000034.1 GCA_017411665.1 Oscillospiraceae bacterium
TCTTGTATTTCATACACATGGGCGTGTCTTCCTTCACGCCCATGTGCATTATGTTTTAAATCAAGTTCCGATCAATGTGTCTTTCTTCACATTGGTGGAAATTTCATAAAGGTCAATTACAGACCGATGCGTGCGCACTGACGGTCGGGATCCCAGAAGTAGCCCCATTCCTTCAGCATCTTGTTGCGAGCGGTGTCAGCAGCGGACCACTGAGCAGCTTCGCCCTTTGCGTACATATCGTCGATTTCTTCTTCAGACAGGCCCCACAGTGCGAATACTTCGCGGTTGTGTTCGCCGAACAGAGGTGCTGCACAAACGATGTCGGAGGGGTTCTTCTTGAAGATGTTGGTGATACCAATGCCTTCCATTTCGCCGAAGACCTGGTCTTCCCACTTTACGATGTTTTCGCGAGCTGCAAACTGAGGATCTTCGTAGATGTCCTGAGGAGTGTAAGCTCTCTGGCAGGGGATGCCTGCGCCTTCGAAGATTTCTTCCAGTTCCTTAGCGGTACGTGCCAAGCAGAATTCTTCCAGCAGCTTTTCTGCCTTTGCGCCACGAGGATCGAACAGGGGGAAACCGGTGCATTTGGGAGGAATGTCGCCTTCGCCAACCTTGCCCATGCCGATGATGGGGAAGCCACGTTCTACGGGGCCCTGACCTACGATCGCAACGAAGATTGCGCCGCCGTCCTTGGTGTCATAGAAGGAGAAGCAAGCGGACATATCGTGCTTGTTGCCGGTACGCAGCTTAACGGGTTCGCCGTTCTTGGGCATTTCCTTATTGAACCATACGGTGGGGTAGTTGTCCAGCAGACGGAACATGTTGTCGTACTGTGCTACGTCAGCGGAGTCGCCTTCGCCGTACTTCAGAGCGTGAATGTGACCTGCCAGAGCGCAGATGCAAGCGTTGTAAGCGGTAACATAGTCAGACAGGTAGGGGTTGACCTTCAGGGGGCCGGAGGTGGGAGATACGCCGTTCATGTACATATAGCCGCCCATAGCCTGGCCGGAAACGTCGTAAGAAGCCTTGTTCTTGTAGGGGCCGAACTGACCGTAGCCGGAAACGTGAACGATAGACAGCTTGGGGTTGATGGACCAGCAAACTTCATCGGACAGACCGCGCTTGTCATAGCCGCCGGGACGACCTGCTTCGATCCAAATGTCTGCCCATGCGATAGCCTTCTTGAACAGTTCCTGGCCGCGCTTGGTAGCAGTGCTCAGAGTGATGGAGTATTCGTTTCTGTGCAGCTGTGCGCAAGCGGTAGTACCACGAGTGGTGCAAGCGATGTTGGGAGCTTCTGCACGCAGAACCTGTGCGCCCATTTCAGCCATCAGAGAGCCAGCAAAGGGACCTGCGATGTTGGTAGCAGTAACGAATACCTTAACGCCCTTCAGAACACCAAACTGAGGATCGTTTGCAAAGGACTGAGACAGAGGGTTGTTAAATACTTTCATGCTTAACTTCCTTTCAATGTGTTTTATTTTGACTGCAGCCACCGCTGCAGTTGATTCACTAAAAATCCCAACACAATCTTACCATTTGTTCGTCAAAAAGCAAGACAATTATTTTTTGTTGGCTTACTTTCTACTACGTCAGAAAATTAACAGCTTTTCTTTTGTACAAATTGCTTACAACTATTTAGTTTTCGTTGTAAAAACGACATTTTCATTAGTTTTGTTGGTTTATTGCGTTATCACGGTAAATCGCATTTTCTTTGCCAAACCACAAAATTCCCGCATTTTTACAGGATTATTATACCTCATAACAGCTCCCCAGTCAACGAACATTTGTTTTCACAGAGCGGATTTCCCCATTTTTGTGCAGTATTTCAAAACCGCTGCATTTTCCTTAAAATAGCCTGTATCTCCTTCCTTCTTGCTTTTTCTTATAATATATGATAGGATTCGACTATCAATCTAAAATGGAGGTTTATCGGCATGAAATGCAAAAAAGCCCCTATTCTGCTGGTACTTGCTGCGGCACTGCTGCTGTGTCTTGCAGGCTGCGAACTGCCCAAGTTTGTAAAAGCGGAAGACTATTATGTATATGAAGCGGATGCATACCATCCCGTAAAGCGTCTGACCACTGTGGTCACCGCAGAAGATATTGCCATGCTGGAAGAATACCCCGATCTGGTTCGTTTGGATTTGACCGGCAGTACCTGCTATCCCGAGATGCTGGAATATGTACTGGCTCATCCCGATGTGAAGGTCATTTACAATGTTGAAATCATGGGTAAGCAGTATCCCCGTGAAACCGTCAGCATCAACCTGTCAAATTTGACAAGCACACAGGTAAAGGAAACCGCACAGCTGCTGCGCCACTTCCCCGACCTGCGCTATGTGGAAGTCATGAAGGATGACGGCACCTGCGCCCTCAGCTATGAAGACGTGAAGACGCTGCAGGACGCCGTTCCCAATGTTTCCATTCACTATCTGTTTGAATTGTTCGGTCAGCAGATCAGTCTGGGTGACACCAAGCTGGAATTTGTGAACACCATGATCGGTGATGCCGGTCTGGAAGAAATCCGCAATGCCATCAAGAAAATGCCTCAGCTGAAGACCATTCGACTGGACAACTGCGGCACCACCAGCGAAGCAATGGACAAGCTCCGCAAGGACTACCCCAATCTGAGCGTACACTGGCGTGTCTGGTTCGGCAAGTACACCTGCATGACCGACGAAACCATGCTGCGACTGACCAACGGTCTGAAGAACGAGCATATCGGCGAAATGAAGTATCTGACCGAAGCAGTATATGTGGATTTGGGTCACAACGAGTATCTCAGCGACCTGAGCTTCTTTGAGTACATGCCCAAGGTCAAGGTTCTGATTCTCTCCGGCACCGCAGTCAACGATGTGACCCATCTGAAGAATCTGAAGCAGCTGGAATGGCTGGAGCTGGTATTCTGTGACTACCTGAAGGACATCTCCCCTCTGGAAGGCTGCACCGGTTTGAAGTATCTGAACATCTCCATCACCCGCGTCAGCCAGCTTGACGCACTGATGAAGCTGCCTCTGGAACGAATGGTTGCGCTGCAGATGGGCCAGCTGGCACAGTCCGAGCGTGAAGCCTTTGCGGAAGCACAGCCCGACTGCCTGCGTGTATGGTGGGGCACTCAGCCCTACGGCTACGGCTGGCGTTACAGTGACCAGGGCTACACCTTCTACAAGTACTACGCAGAAATGCGCGACATCTTCAAGTACGACGATAAGTACTTCTACAACGGCAGATACTATAACACCAAGCGTCTGCCCGCTGCATAACAGAATAACAAATCAAAACCAAGCTGCACCATGCAGCTTGGTTTTTTTGCTTGTGATGGGTTCAAATCAATCGAGAAATCATTTACCGAACGATGTTTTTTGCGTCACAAAAACGTGCTTGTTTAAATTGCACAAAATTTATTTAAAAAGATTGTGGGGGATAAAGTTACAAAAAGTTAAAATGTGACCGCTTTTGTGACTGTAATGTGATATAGTATACATGTAATAACAGCATTCAGGCAGCCGAGACGGAGAAAAGAGGAGGTGCGTTCCCGTTATCGGAGGAAATACCTAAGAGAAATCTTAGTGTTCTGCTTCTTCAGACCTCAGCATGGTAAGATTTTGCCGTTTGATTTGCACTGAGCAAAGGAAAGAAGGATGCCGCAGAAGAGGCAAGAGCCTCGGAAGAAAGCTGATAAATGAATTTGTAGTAAAAATACCTGAAAAGGGCAAACCATTCGAAAGGATGGGACGCAAAGCTATGGGGCCTAAGGTCTCCAAAGACTATGGCAGCCCGGTTGCCAGTATTTTGTGATACTCTATTCAACGAGAGGAGAACGAAATAATGGCTAAGAAAATGAAAAA
>JAFQPT010000340.1 GCA_017411665.1 Oscillospiraceae bacterium
ACAAGGAGAAGAAGGCGCCCTTCCTCGGCCGCTATTACGCCCACCGCGGTCTGCACAATACCGACGGCTCCGCCCCCGAAAACAGCCTGCCCGCCTTCCGTCTGGCAGCAGAGCAGGGCTACGGCATTGAGCTGGACGTGCATATTACAAAGGACGATCAAATCATCGTGTTCCATGATGATGACCTGCAGCGCATGTGCGGTGTGGATGCCAAGACCGAGGACTTTACCTATGCCCAGCTCCGTCAGCTGTCTCTGGCGGGCACCGAGCATTATATCCCCCTGTTTAGCGAGGTGCTGGCGGTGTATGCGGGTGCGGGCCCCATGGTGCTGGAGCTGAAGACCGGCCCTCGCAAGTATGAGCTGTGCGAAAAGACCTATGCCCTGCTGCAGGGCTATGTGGGCGATGTGTGCATTGAGAGCTTCGACCCTCGCATCGTCCGCTGGTGGAAGAAAAACGCACCCGAATATATCCGCGGTCAGCTGGCACAGCCTGCGGAGTTTTATGAGGACCAGCCCAAGCCTCTGGCTTTTGCGTTGGCGCACAGCCTCACAAACTTTCTGGGCAGACCCCATTTCATTGCCTACAAGCTGGGGAAAAAGCCTCTGGGCACCCGCGTTGCGGAGCTGATGGGTGCCATGAAGTTCAGCTGGACCAGCAAGAATCTGCTGGACAAAAAAGCGCAGGACGGCATTATTTTCGAACACTATAACCCCGATGTATATCTTTGATTCGATTGACCTGCTGAATAGGGAAGTCTGCCATTGTGTTTAAAATCTTCATTCTGCAAATCATTTCCATTGTGTGTCATTCTGAGGAGCGAATGCGACGAAGAATCTCAAATATTCGGTCAGATTAAATGCTGTCCTTGCATTTGAGATCCTTCGGTCACTCTGTTCCCTCAGGATGACAAGCTGCGGAAAAGTGAACAACAGGTTCTACAGCAACCGCCCGCGGGCGAACTCGAATATAAAAAACAGGCACGTCAGCAAACAAACTGACGTGCCTGTTTTTTGTTCAATCCAATCAAAGCCCATCGAAGCGGGGTTGATTGGAAGAGGAAAAGCAACGGAATGAACGCACTCCAACGCTTGCGCCGGACAAGCGACAGAAAGCTTATTCCATCACGGGGTGGGGGTCTTCGATGGTGATGTGCTTGCCGAAGTCCAGTACCTCGAAAATCTGCATATTGTGGTAGGTATCTTCTTCGGGATACAGGGCAATGGCATCTTCCAATGTCATATTGAACTGCATGGAAGCATAGCGGTTTGCATAGGTGTAGGCGATGTTTGCCCAGCGCAGAGCATCACCGTTGTCGGTAACGATTTTGACGGGAATGCCTGTTTCTTTGTCCATCCAATAGGTTAGGTGAATGGTGGTGTTGGACAGGGCTGCGTTTTCCTCCTCGGTCAGACCGTAGTTTTCGGGGACGGTCCACAGGTAAGAGGTGGTGTATACATCGCACAGCTTGCCGCCCACGGTCTCCTCACCGCTGTGCACCAGATTTTCATGGTAGCTGGGGGCACCCAGATAGCCGCTGGTGAGCACCCATTCGTCGGTGGACATATGCAGCTTCACGGTGGTGGTGCCGTAGGAGGCCTCCACAGCGTAGCATTCATCCCAGCTGAGGGTGTAGGGACATTCGATGTATTTGTAATATTCCATTGCGGGTTCGCCGTTGGTGCGCTTACCTTCGATGACGGTCTTTACGATTTCGCCGTTTTCGTCCAGCTGCTCCACGGTGGTGCGGTAGGCATAGTTGCCTGCGAAGAAGGCGTCCACCTGCTCTTCGGGGGTCTTGGATGCGGCGCTGCATGCGGCTGCGGTCAGCAGCAGTGCGATTGCCAACAGCACGGAAAAGGTTTTCTTCATGGCCGGTGCTCCTTTTACAGCAGCACCACTGCGGCCATGGCTGAGATGGAAACAAAACAGCTGATGCTCATAATGAGTTTTGTTTTGGGGTTGGGAAGCTGCTCGGAGATGTTGATGACCTCTTTTGCGATTTGTCTGCCGCGGTGCCAGCTCTGAAAAATGGTGACCAGCCAGACAACCTCTGCGATGGCTGCCACGCTGCCGCAGAAGAGGAATGCGGGAGACAGGGAAGCGAAGCCTGTGACCATGGCTTCCACGATGGCAAACAGTGCCACCATCAAGGCCAATGCGAAGAAGGGCTTTTTCTGGTGTCGGGCAGCTTCAATGGAGTCCTTTACATAAGAGGGCTGCGGCAATTGGCTGCGGTCCTGAGATTCAAAGATATACAGGTCACCCCAGAAGTGAGTGTATCCCTTGGGCTTTGCATCGGGTCTGAAGCAGACGCGATAGGAATAGAGATGGTCGTAGTATTTTTTGAAGGTGGGGAAGAAGCCGTCCATCTTCACGAGGCGATAGCCTGCCATGGACTGCTTGTTCAGCCATTGTTCGATGGCTTGAACGTCATATTGCTGATAGGGTAAAAATTTGCGCATGAGCCGATGCTCCTTTCGGTAATGGGGATAGTTTACTGGACTTGCAGAATAAAGTCAAATATTTTAATTAAATAGAAATGCAACATTCTTTCGGTTGAAAACGTCACAATTTGTGTTATAATACTATATTGCAATATTATATAGACTGAAAAGTCTGTCCTTTTTTTTGTATATTATTATTTCATATATTCAGGAGGCGCCAAATGGCAAAGAAACAGTTTAAAGCAGAATCCAAGCGACTGCTGGATCTGATGATCAACTCCATCTACACCCACAAGGAAATCTTCCTGCGCGAGATCATCTCCAACGCATCCGACGCAATCGACAAGCTGGCATACAAGGCTCTTACCGATGATACCGTGCCCTACACCAAGGATGACTACAAGATCAAGATTTTTGTAGACCCCGAAGCACGCACCATCACCGTCAGCGACAACGGTATCGGCATGAATCAGGAGGATATGGAAAAGAATCTGGGTGTCATTGCGCAGTCCGGCTCTCTGAAGTTCAAGGCAGAAAACGATGACCTTAGCGAAAAGGAAGCGTCCATCATCGGTCAGTTCGGTGTTGGCTTCTACTCCGCATTCATGGTCTCCGATTTCGTCACCGTCAAGAGCTTGAAGTACGGCGAAACCGTGGGCGCAAAGTGGGAAAGCGAAGGTACCGGCGGCTACACCGTATCCGACTGCCCCGAAAAGACCACCGTGGGCACCGATGTGATCATGCACCTGAAACCCGATACCGAAGGCGAAAAGTTCACAGGCTATCTGGATAAGTTCATCATCCGCGACCTGGTGCGTAAGTACTCCGACTACATCCGCTGGCCCATTTGCATGGACATCGAAGACCAGCACTTTGCGGAATCCAAGGAGCTGGACGACAAGGGCCGTCCCAAGTACGAATACGTCACCGACATGGTGGAAGTGATTATGAACACGCAGGTTCCCATCTGGCAGCGCAGCAAGAGCGAAGTGTCCGACGAGGAATGCAAGGAATACTACCAGAAGATGTTCTACGACACCAAGGAACCCATTTCCGTGCTGCGCATCAATGCGGAAGGCAGCGTATCCTACAGGGCTATGCTGTTTATTCCCTCCATGCCTTCTGCGGACTTCTACTCCCGTGACTACAAGCCCGGTCTGCGCCTGTACTCCAACGGCGTTATGATCATGGAATACTGTGCGGACATTCTGCCCGACTGCTTCCGCTTCGTCCGCGGCATCGTGGACAGCCCCGACCTGAGCCTGAACATCTCCCGTGAAATCCTGCAGCATGACCGTCAGCTGAGAGTCATCTCCAATAACGTGACCAAGAAGGTCAAGGGCGAACTCATCAAGCTCATGAACTCCGACCGCAAGAAGTACGAAGCCTTCTATGCAGCCTTCGGTCACCAGCTGAAGTTCTCCACCGTATCCGCAAAAGCAGATATGCGCGACATGGTACGCGACCTGCTGCTGTTCCATGTGGCAGCCGACCGCCAGTGCACTTTGCAGGAATACGTGGACAACATGCCTCCCTCTCAGGACAGAATCTACTACGTCTGTGCCGATAACCTCAAGACCGCAATGCGCATGCCTCAGACCGAAGCGGTACGCCGCAAGGGTTACGAAGTGCTGTATCTGACCGACCCCGTGGACGAGTTTGTGGTTCGTGCACTGGAACAGCAGGACGGCAAGTTCTTCCACAATGTCTCCAAGGGCGATTTGGGTCTGTTCACCGAAGAAGAACTGGAAGAGACCGCAAAGGCTGCCGCAGAAGAAAGAGACCTGCTGGACTTTATGATGGAAACCCTCAGCGGTCAGGTGGTGGACGTTCGTTTCTCCACCAGTCTGGTATCCTACCCCGTGTGTCTGAGCAGCGAAGGCCAGATTACCCTGGAAATGGAACGCTATTTCCGCTCCGTACCCGGTGACGACGGTTCCATCCGTGCTGCCCGTGTACTGGAAATCAACGCAAAGCACCCCTCCATCGAAAAGGTACGCGATGCGTTCATCAACGACAAGAAGCGCTGCGCCGACATGACCAAGGTTCTGTTCGGTCAGGCATCTCTGATTGCAGGCATGCCCATCGACGACCCCGCAGAATACACCGAGCTGGTCTGCTCCTTGTTCTAATACCGAAAATTACCCTACCGAAAGGCGGGATTTGTCATGATGACACCCAAAACCTTAGGCATTTATATTCACATTCCGTTCTGCGCAAGTAAGTGCGGCTATTGTGACTTCTATTCCTGTGCCGGCAAGGAAGCGATGATGCAGGCATATCAGGATGCGCTGCTGACTCACATCGAGGAATCCGTTCCCCAGATGCAGCAGTACTTTATCGACACCCTTTATATTGGCGGCGGTACTCCCAGCCACTACGGCGCGGAGTACCTGTGCGAAATCATTCGTACGATCAAGCTCAGCGGCAGACTGCTGCGGGATGCGGAAATTACCGTGGAAATGAACCCCGACAGCATGATGCTTACCGACCTGCGCATGCTGTATAAGGAAGGGGTCAACCGCATATCTATGGGTGTGCAGTCCTGTAACGATGATGTGCTGAAAACCATCGGCAGACGCCACACCTATGCACAGGCCTTCAAGGCATATAAGATGGCTCGACAGGTGGGCTTCAAGAACATCAGTGTCGACCTGATGTATGGCCTTCCCGGTCAGACCAAGGATGACTGGGCGGATACCCTCAGCAAAATCATTCGCTGGAAGCCCAGCCACATCTCCTGCTACGGTCTGAAGCTGGAGGAGGGCACTCCCATGTACGAAGTGTACCACGATACCCCAGCCATCCCCGATGATGACTGCCAGGCGGATATGTACAGCTATGCAGCGGAGTTTCTGGAACGCTACGACTACAAGCGCTACGAAATCTCCAACTTCAGCCGCAGAGGCTTTGAGTCCATGCACAACATCCGTTACTGGAAGCATGAGGACTACATGGG
>JAFQPT010000341.1 GCA_017411665.1 Oscillospiraceae bacterium
CGTACCGTGATGGAAGCGGTTGCATTCAGTAAAAAGGTAGCAGAGGCGATGGATGAATATATTCAGTCTCTGCCGAAAGAATAAGACTTACAAATAAAAAATGACCATCCGTCGGATGGTCTTTTTTTTATTTCTTCATTCGGCGGATATCGCTGCCTAGGAATCGCAGCCAATGGAATTCACCCAGCAGACGGGATGTGATCTGAGGGGAATACTGTGCAGCCAGCTGGTTTTCATCCAGATTGGTGCTGATAATGGTCTGCTTGCCGTCAATCAGACGCTGGTTGATGATGGTGTACAAGGCACTTTGGGTGAACATAGTGTTCATTTCTGTGCCCAGATCGTCCAAAATCAGCAGATCGCAGTCCAGATAGCGACGCACCTTTGCTCCTGCTGCGGTGGCCTCGTCTATGTCGCGGGAGAACTTTTCCTTTTCAAAGGCGTTCAGTGCTGCGGATGTGCTTTCATATGCCACGCTGTAGCCCTTTTGGGAGACTGCTCGTGCAATGCATGCGGACAGAAATGTTTTACCCAGTCCGGGGGCACCGGTGAACACAAGATTGATGCTTGCGGGACTGAATTTTTGGGCATATTCTTTGCATACGTTGAAAACAGTTTCCATGACATCACGGGGAACGGAGCCGTTTGCGTCGGGCTGATTACTGTAATAGTCCAGACGGAATTTGCCGAACTGTTCGTCTCCCTTCAGCAGGCCGCTTAAATCGTTGGTGACTTCTGCATTATATAACCGCTTCAGACAGGTACACATGCGTCCGTCAATGGAATAGCCTTTATCCTGACAGTCGGGGCAGCTGTAAATATCGTCGGTATAATTTTCGGGATAGCCTGCTGCCACGAGTATTTCTGCGCGGCGCGCCTGCAATGCAAGGTTTTCCTCCTCCAGTGCCTTGAGTGCGTCCTTTGCCTCTGCATCTCGGCGCAGAGCAATGGAAGCCAGTTCCCGCATCTGGTTCTGCATACGCAGGTCAATGCTGCGGATCTGCGGCAGACGGGCATAAATTTCCCGCTGTCTGGCAGACTGGGTGTCTTCGTTATGACGCCGGATTTCCTCCAGCTTTTTTCTGGCTTGTGCCAGCAGCTTGCCGTCCAATGCCATATATTCCTCCGATTATTTGGAAATGATTTCGAGAATTTTCATTGCCTGTTCTTTTTCGCCGCCAAATGAGGGGGGCGTGTTTGCAGCTGACTTTTTCTGTGCAGCCTTGCCCAAGGGTTTGTCACCGGACTCAATTTCTTCGGGGGTGTGTAAGCCTTTTTCGTGCCAGTTTTGCATGATGCGGTTCATATAAGGCCACTTCAGACCGTTGGTCTGGGTGACGGTGCGGTCGAATGCAATGGCGATGGCGTCAATGCCGAAGCCCTTGTCCAGCCAGTCGTTGAGATAATTGAGCTCGGTTTTGGTAAAGGCTCTGTCCCAGATGCCCATCATGCGCTTAATCTGATTGTGGGTGTCCTTGCGCTCCTTGCGGCGGTTCAGATAAGCATCCGCCAAATCCAATGTCATGATTTCTTCTCTCGCCCAGAGATAGGCGTTCTGTTCGATTTGACGCATGGTGGGCAGTCTGCCGGGACCGTATTTTTCCTGTACGTCCTCCAGACAGAAGTTCAGCAGTACACAAATAACCTCCGCAGGCAGCCCCAAATAGTCGTAAATCCCGAACAGGGTATTCAGTTCCTGAGGGGACAGGGGGTGTCCCACTACGTTTGCAGCTTCGATTTGCAGCCCCTCGAAGTTTGCGTCCTCCATGGAACGCTTGACGATATAGGTCTTTTCATACTCGGGGATTTTCTGCTCGGGAGGGAGCTTGCCTTTACCTGCGGTGCTCATCAGTCCCATGGACTTCAGCTCCTTGGCCGCCTTTTTCAAGTCGGCAAGGGCAATATTCAAATCCTCTGCGGCACGTTCCGGAGTAACGGACTTACCTGCCCGCAGCAGATACAGATATAGCTTCATACACAGCAGGTTGCTGCAGCCCAGCAGCTTGTCCGCATCGGAGACGGGAACGGACAGGCAGGGGGGATTGGACAGATAGTATTCCATTTGATCCATGAACTCACCAACTTTCTGTTTGAGATGGTTGTAAACTTTTTGTGTTTCTCAGTATAACATCATTTCGCTCTTGTCGCAATAGGCGATTGTATGCTATAATACTTTGATTAATTGTATAATTAGGAATATTATGTCGTTTTTTGAGATATGATTTGAGATATGTAAGGGACGGGAATCGAGATTATGATTGAATTATTGGCACCGGCAGGGTCGCCGGAAAGCATCATCGCCACCGTGCAAAACGGTGCGGATGCAGTCTATCTGGGTTTAAACGGATTCAACGCACGTCGCGGTGCGGCGAATTTTTCCGAAGAAGAATTTAAAAAGGCAGTCCGCTACTGCCACATCCGCGGTGCGAAGGTGTATGTCACTCTGAACACTTTGGTGGGTGACCGTGAATTGGGCGAAGCTGCGGGTCTGGCACGCATGGCATCCGATTACGGTGCTGATGGCATCATCATTCAGGATATGGGCTTGATTCGCGTCATCCGTGAAGCGCTGCCCGATATCCCTCTGCATGCAAGCACCCAGATGAGCGTGCACAATCTGGCAGGTGTACAGGCTTGTGCGGAAATGGGTCTGACCCGTGCGGTTCTGGCGAGAGAACTGACCTATGAGCAGATTGCCCACATTACCAAGCATGCTCCCATTGAAACAGAAGTATTTGTTCACGGCGCTTTGTGTTTTGCGCACTCCGGTCAGTGCTACATGAGCTCTCTCATCGGCCGCCGCAGCGGCAACCGCGGTGCCTGCGCGCAGCCCTGCCGTATGCAGTACAGTCTGGGCGGTCGTATGGACGACTATCCTCTGTCCTTGAAGGACAACTGTCTGATTCAGCACATTCATAAGCTGGAAGAAGCAGGCGTTGCCTGTGCAAAGCTGGAAGGACGACTGAAGCGTCCCGAATATGCGGCTGTGGTTTCCAACATTTATTCCAAGGTTATCAAGGAACACCGTCAGCCCACCGCTGCGGAAATGGAACAGCTGGAGCTGGCATTCTCCCGTCAGGGCTTTACCGACGGTTACTTTACCGGCAACAAGGGTAAGGAAATGTTCGGCACCCGCCAGGAGCCCGGCAAAGAACAGGAAAAGTTCTTCCGTGCAGTCAACAAGCAGTATGTAGAAGGGGAAATGCAGCGTGTTCCCGTGAACTTCTATGTGCTCATCAAGGAAGGCCAGCCCATCCAGGCAGGGATTGAAGACAAGGAAGGAAACCGTGCGGAAGCTGTCGGCAGTGTGCCTCAGAAGGCAGTCCGCCGCGGTGTGACCCGTCAGCAGGTACAGGACCAGTTCTATAAGACCGGTGGCACCCCCTATTATGCAGAAAACATTTTCTGTGAAATGGATGAGGGTCTGCACCTGTCTGCAGCGGAACTCAATGACCTGCGCCGACGTCTCATTAATGAGCTGACCGCGAAGCGTGCCGAACCTGCACCTCGCAGAGTCTGCAAATATCCTCCCGTTCCTCAGACCAAGGAAGTGGGAGATAAACCCGTGACTATTTTCCAGGTGTTGACCGTGGAACAGATGAGTCGCGAGCTGGCGGAAATGGAACCGGAATACATTTACATTCCCATGGAAGTCCTCCACAACCATCCCGGTTGTCAGGATGTTTTCGTGGAAAACGGCAGCACTCCTGTTGTGGTACTGCCCCGCGTGATTACCGACACGCAGATGCCCGAAGTTGCGGAAATGCTCAAGGGTATTTACGAGCAGGGGGTACGGGAGGCACTGGTCGGCAACATCGGCCATGTGCTGCTGGCACGCAAGCTGGGCTTTACCGTTCGCGGAGACTTCGGTTTGAATATGTTCAACTCCTACACCAATGAAGTGCTGTATGATGTAGGTATGGAATCCGTGACTGCGTCCTTTGAAATGCGTATGGCACAGATTCGCGATATGAAGAAGCCTGTAAATACGGAAATGATTGTTTACGGACGTATGCCTGCCATGGTCACCGAGCAGTGCATCATCAAGAACAGCGCAGGCCGCTGTGCCTGCCATACCCCCGGTCAGCTGGCTGACCGTATGGGCAGTGTGTTCCCTGTGGTGCGCGAATTCGGCTGCCGCAACGTCATTTACAATGCACATAAGCTGTTCCTTGCGGATAAGCGTGAGGACTATCTCAAAACAGGGGTCTGGGGCATTCGCTTGATGTTTACCACCGAAGCACCTCACGAATGTGTGGAAGTGGCAAAGTCTTATGCAGGCTTGTCCGAATACCGTCCCAACGGTTTGACCCGCGGTCTGTATTACAGAGGTGTGGAATAATGGCAGTGATTCTTGCCTCTCAATCTCCCCGCAGAAAGCAGCTGCTGGAAATGCTGGGGATGGAATTTACGGTAATCCCCGCAAAAGGGGAGGAAATGATTCCCGCGGGCGCAGGCCCTAAGGAGACCGTTCGCGCACTGAGCCGTCAGAAGGCGGCAGCGGTGGCTGCAGGTGCGGCGGAGGATGATATCATCATCGCTGCCGACACCATCGTCTGGTATCAGGACATGATGCTGGGCAAGCCTCGGGATGAACAGGAAGCGGCCAGAATGTTGTCCGCCCTGTCGGGAAATGTTCATCAGGTCTACACCGGTGTTACGGTGCAGAAGGGGAATATAGTGCTGAGTGCGGCGGAATGCACCGATGTGAAGTTCCGCAAGCTCAGCGGTCGTGAAATCGATGCATACATCGCCACTGGCGAGCCTATGGATAAAGCAGGTGCTTACGGAATCCAGGGCATTGCATGCTTGTTCGTAGAGGGCATTGAAGGGGACTTTTTCAATGTGATGGGTCTGCCTGTATGCCGTCTTGGTAAAATGCTGAAAGAGCTGGGTGTAGAATTACTTTGAAAGAATATATTAAGAAATATGGAATCCGCCTGCTGGCACTGGTTGTGCTGATTACGATGGTATTTGCGCTGGCCACCGGTCTGGGGAACGGACAGGCAAACGGGGCGGAAGATACTGCAGGTGCTGTGCGCTCTCCCTTCCAGAAGGTGGCACAGGCACTGGTCAGCCGTGTAGAAGGCTTTTACGGCTATTTGTTTAACTACGATATGCTGACCCAGGAAAATGAAAATTTGCGTGCGCAGATTGCGGAGCTGGAAAAGCAGGTCCGTGAAAACGAGCAGGCAAAGGAAGAAAATGTAAAGCTGCGTGAGCTGCTGAATCTGAGCCAGAAGCATTCCGACTTCGTATTTGAATCTGCGAAGGTCGTTTCCTGGAATGCGTCCAACTGGGCAAGTACCTTTACCATCAGTAAGGGTGCGGAAGCCGGTCTGGAGGTTGGCGACGCGGTTGTCACCGAATACGGTGTTCTGGTAGGCACTGTCTCCGAAGTCGGCACCAACTGGTCTACCGTTGACACCGTTGTTGATATCGGTACCAAAATCGGTGTTCTGGTGGGTACGGAAGAAACCAGTGCGATGCTGCTGGGTGACTATACGCTGATGAGCTCTCAGTATATGAAAATCAGCTTCGTTGCGGAATCCGGTCAGGTTATTACCGGCGATATCGTCGTTACCTCCGGTGCGGGCGGTGCGTATCCCCAGGGTCTGATTCTGGGTACGGTATCCTCCGTTCACTCGGAAGCAGCAGGTCAGATCGAATATGCGGTCGTTGAGCCCTTCACCGACCTGAACGCACTGACGCAGATTTTTGTCATTAAGGACTATCAGGTTATCGAATAAGGAGGCAGCAACGTGTTTGTGGACTTGTTTCATACGAAAAAACTGCGCCTTGCCCTCATTTATCTTGCGTTTCTGATTCTGGTTCAGTTTATGCAGGACACCGTTCTTGCCAGATTTGCCGTTTTTGGCGTGAAAACGCTGTTTGTTCCCGCGGCGGTGACTGCGGTGGGCTTCCATGAAGGCGGCTTCCGCGGCGGTCTGTACGGGCTGCTGGCAGGTGTGCTGTGTGACATGACCTATTCGGAAAATACGGTTCTGTTTACGATGCTGTTCCCGGCTCTGGGCTTTGCCTCCGGTCTGGCAGCGGACTTTATGATGAACCGCAGTTATTTGGCATACCTGTTTGCCGCAGCGGCATGTCTGCTGGTAACAGGCTGTGTGCAGATGATCCGCGTGCTGTTGATTCAGCCCGGTGCTATTTTCTACTGTTTGATGATTGTAGTGGGGCAGATGCTGGTGTCTATGCCCATTGCCGCACTGCTGTATTTCCCTGTCGAACAGATTGCAAGCCGATTCGAGGCTTAAAGAATGCTTTTACAGTCGGAAAACGGCTGAAAAAGAAGAGGCGGCGGAACGAGAGTGCTTGTTTGGCTGCTTCGATGCAGAAAGGAATTGGATATGAAAAAACTCATTCCACAAGGAAGACTGGTGGGCGGTGCCATTGCTCTGGTGCTGCTGCTGATCTTATATTTTGTGGTGCTGTTTAAGCTGCAGATTGTCGAAGGTGCGAAATACTCCGAAGAAAGCGCCAACAGCATCGTGTCCACGGAAACCGTTGCGGCTTCCCGCGGCAACATTCTGGACCGATACGGACGCCTGCTGGTTTCCAGCCGCGCCTGCCACAACATTGTTTTGAATACGGATGAGCTGTTCGAGCAGGAAGACCCCAATGCGGAAATTCTGAAGCTGCTGGAAACGGTTGAAGAATACGGGGAGACCTATAATGATGACCTGCCCATTACTATGTCTTCACCCTTTGAGTTTACGGACATCACCGCCATTCAGCAGACCATTCTGGATGGCTATCTGAAGAATGCCGCTGTTTATCAGACACCCACTGCGATTGCCTCCGGTCTGGCCAAGTACTCCGTTGACGAAAACGGAGAAAAGATTCTGGACGACAATGGCAGCCCCATTATTCTGGTAGACGAGGAAATCACTGCGGTTGAGCTGATGGCGTTCTTCCGTGCCCGCTACAAGATTGACAGCTCTTACAATAACGAAGAAACCCGTAAGATTGCGGGCATGCGTTATGCAATCAACAGCCGTTACATCGTTGCATCCTCCGAATACATCTTCGTGGAAGATGCCAGTCTGGAATTGATTACCAAGCTGCTGGAAAGTGACTTCCCCGGCGTGGAAGTAAAAACCAGCTATGTACGTGAGTACAATACTACAGGTGCAGCGCATATTCTGGGCTATATCGGTCTGATGAATGACGAGGAATATACCATTTACAAGACCAAGGGCTATCCCATGGACGCGAAGGTCGGTAAGGAAGGCGCTGAGGTCGCTTTTGAAGAGTACCTCCACGGTACCGACGGACAGGTGGAAGTTGTAAAAACCGCGGACGGCTCTGTTTTGAAGAAGGTTTACACCAAGGAACCCATTCCCGGCAACAACGTCTATCTGACCATTGACATCGTACTGCAGGAAGCAGTGGAACGCATTTTGGACAGCGGCATTGCACGCATTATGGAAGAGCGTGCCGTGACCAATGAAGAAGCCATTCGCGACGGTAAGCTGGACGAAGTTCTCGGTGAAATCACCGGTGCCGGTATGGTCGTCATGGACGTTAAGACAGGCGAGCCTCTGGCAATCGCCAGCTGGCCCACCTTCGATCTGGCATCTCTGATGGAAAACTATCAGGCAATCGCAAGTGACGAAGGCAAGCCTCTGTTCAACCGCGCCCTGTCCGGTATCTATGCACCCGGTTCTACCTTTAAGCCCGTTACCGCGATCGCCTGTCTGACGGAGGTGGAAGAAACAGGCATTACCATCAACACCACCATTGAAGACGAAGGTATCTTCCTGAAGTACCGTGATGCGGGCTATGCACCTAAGTGCTGGGCCTACGGCGTGCAGCCTCTGCACGGCACTGTCAACGTATCCGGTGCACTGGCGGTTTCCTGCAACTACTTCTTCTACTCCATCGGCGAAATTCTGGGTATCGATATCCTGTCTGACTATGCAAAACGCTTCGGTCTGGGTGTTTCCACCGGTATCGAGCTGCCTGAGTCCGTGGGCGTTATGTCTACACAGGAATATAAGGTTCAGCTGACCGGCGCAAACTGGTATATTGGTGACACCATTCAGGCATCCATCGGACAGGCGTACAACCTGTTTACCCCCTTGCAGATGGCGACCTATATCTCCACCATTGCAAACAGCGGTGAACGCCATACTGCATCTATTTTGAAGCGCGTTACCACATTTGACTATGCGGAAACCGTTTACAACCGCGAGGCTACCGTTCTCAGCCGCGTGGATTCTCCCGAAGAAAACTACGAAGCAGTTCGCTACGGCATGTATCTGGTATCTACCCAGAAGGACGGCTCCGCAGTGGATACCTTCGGCGATTACAAGATCCCCGTTGCAAGTAAGACCGGTACTGCACAGATCGGTGAAGGCAAGACCAACAACGGTATCTTTGTCTGCTTTGCTCCCTATGACGACCCCGAGGTTGCCATTGCAATCATGGTAGAACACGGCAAGTCCGGTGCGACCATTGCGTTCATGGCAAGAGAAGCACTGGATGCGTATTTCAGCATCAAGGAAACCAGCGAAAATATCGAATCCGAAATGACCCTGCTTCAGTAATTGGGCAAAATAGTTGGAAATTGATAGAAAATTTTTTGACGAACTTTCCTAATTTTTATTGAAATTTGACAGGCTTGTTATATAATAGTACTATTAGAAGCTATGACATTAACAAGAAAGGGGCCTTAAAATGAATATCGCGTTTATGGCGCATGACAGAAAAAAAGATTTGATGGTGCAGTTTTGTGTGGCGTACAAGAGTATTATCGAAAAGCATACTCTCTGTGCGACCAATACCACCGGTAAGCTCATTGCAGAAGCAACGGGTCTGCCTGTGACGCTGTATCTGCATGCAAACCAGGGCGGTAGCCAGCAGATTGGTGCCCGCATTTCCTATAACGAAATCGACCTTGTGATTTTCTTTTGTGACCCCAAGAATAAAAACGGCTTCGAAGAAGTCAACCGTATCGAACGCCTGTGCGACACCTATCAGATTCCTTATGCAACCAACATTGCAACTGCGGAAGTACTGATTCTCGGTCTGGCACGCGGCGACCTGGATTGGCGTGACATCGTCAACCCCAAGCGGAAGTAATCCGCAATCTTTGAAAAATTCAGAAATGCTCTTCCCTTGTGGGGACAGAGCATTTCTTGCTGAAAGGACTAATTTATGGAGAGAGTTACACCTCGTACCCTGTCCGGCTTTATGGAGCTTCTGCCCGCAAAGCAGGTACAGATGGAACGTATGATGGAAATCCTGCGCGATAGCTACAGCCTGTACGGCTTTACCCCTCTGGATACTCCCGTCATCGAATCTGCACAGGTGCTGCTGGCTAAGGGCGGCGGCGAAACCGAAAAGCAGATTTACCGCTTCATGAAGGGTGACACCGACCTGGCTCTGCGCTTCGACCTGACTGTGCCTCTGGCAAAGTACGTTGCAGCAAACTACGGTCAGCTGACCTTCCCCTTCAAGCGCTATCAGATTGGCAAGGTATACCGTGGCGAACGCAGCCAGCGCGGCCGTTTCCGTGAATTTTATCAGGCTGACATCGACGTCATCGGCGATGGCAAGCTGGATATCATCAATGAAGCAGAAATTCCTGCAATCATCTACCGCACCTTCACCCATCTGGGTCTGAGCAAGTTTGTCATCCGCGTGAATAACCGCAAGGTGCTCAACGGCTTCTTCGAGCTGCTGGGGCTCAGCGACCGTGCGGGCGATATTATGCGCACCATCGACAAGCTGGAAAAAATCGGTGGCGACAAGGTCAAGCAGCTGCTGATGGACGAATGCGGTGTGGAAGAAGCAAAGGCCGATGAAATCATCCGCTTTATTTCCTGCCCCGGCACCAGCGCGGATAAGCTGCGCTTCCTGGAAACCTACCGCGGTCGCTGTGAAACCTTTGACCTGGGTCTGGACGAGCTGAACACCGTTGCGGGTTACCTGCCTGCCTTCGGTGTGAAGGAAGAAAACTTTGCCATCGACCTGACCATCGCAAGAGGTCTGGACTACTACACCGGCACTGTTTACGAAACCACTCTGACCGATTACCCCGAAATCGGCTCCGTTTGCTCCGGCGGCCGTTACGACAATCTGGCAGAGTACTACACCGACAAGAAGCTGCCCGGCGTTGGCATCTCCATCGGTCTGACCCGCCTGTTCTACGTTCTGGGTGAACAGGGGCTCTTGAGCGATGAACTGGTCACCGCTCCCGCAGACGTACTGGTCATTCCCATGACCGAAAATCTGAGCTTCCCCATTGCGGCTGC
>JAFQPT010000342.1 GCA_017411665.1 Oscillospiraceae bacterium
GGTCGGCACTTCCATCGGTCTTCCCGGTATGTGGGTGCTGGTGGCAGTTACCATCGGTGGTGAACTGATGGGCGTTGCCGGTATGCTTCTGATGATTCCGCTTGCCTCTGTGCTGTATACTCTTGCCCGTGAACCTGCAAATCTGCCGATGCCGTGATGCTCGTGAACCACAAGGTCGCCCTTTGTCAGGTCTGCGCAGGAACCGATGGCATCCCCTTGATGACGGCTCTTTTTCACCGCTCTGCGTTTGCCCGTATGCATGATCTGGGTATCTGTCATAACCACCAGCTTCTGCTCGGGGTATTCCATACCGGAGGACAAACTGCCGGGGGAAACCACACATATGCCCGGCTTTCCGATGGAACCGGGGGCGGCGGAAAAGACCGCGTTGACTCCTTCCCGACGCATATATTCCGTGAGAATATTGCCGCGGCGCTCATCGCCTGCCAACATGACGATGGTGTAATCCTTTTCCAGATAGCGTTTGGCATCCTCAAGTGCGGTCTGTGCGCTGCCGCCGTAAGAGGGAAGCTGCTTGGCAATGATGCTGATCATGGTTTTGGGCTCCATGGGATATCTGCCCACCGTAAAGGCATCCTCCATCACAATGGGAAATTCCTTCAAAATCCCGACCATCTGCTCCCAGGGGCACACAAAGTCATTGGCGCCTGTGTACATTTTCCCGCTGCGCATCTGCAGCTTTACATCATCGCCTGTGGTTTTGGCGTATTCCTTCGCGCGCTGACCGATTTTCCCCGGCTGGTCCAGAATAACCACCGCATCAAAGGGAATATAGTCTGCCGCAGTGGCAAAGGACCCTGTGATCACACCCATATAGCGGTCAGCATCCCGAAGGGTCACGCCCATTTTCAAAGTTGCAGCATCGGTCATCAGTGTTTCCGCAACCGCCTGAGCATTGGGAGAGCTGCGCTTGCTCTTAAACTGCTTTGCAATGGCTTCCAGCTTGTCACCCAAAGCCGCCTCACCACCGGGGAACATGGACGGTAAAGTTTCCGCTGCAGGCAAAACCGTACAGGAGTCAATGGATTCCATACGTCGCTGGGTATCAATATCGAAAAAGCCCATGGAATCAATATCATCACCCCAGAATTCACAGCGGATGGGGTTGGGATATCCGGGCGTAAAGAAGTCTAAAATACCGCCTCTGCGGGAAAACTGACCGGGGCCTTCTACCTGCTCGGTGCGGCGGAAGCCGCACAGCAGCAGTCGAAGCTCCGTATCCTCCAGACTGTAGCTGCCGCCGTTTTCCAGCGTAAATGCACTGCGCTGCAGCTGTTCGGGCGGTACTGTCCGCTGACACAGTGCAGATGCCGTACAAATCACTGCCTTGGGCGGCACATCCTGCAGCAGGGAATACAGCAGCCCCAGTCTGCGCTGTTCATCCTGTCGGGAAACCGCATCGGCTGCCATAAAGGTAAATTCACGGGATGTCAGCACAGGAACCTCGCAGCCCAGCATGGAGCTCAAATCACGGGCAAAGTATTCCGCTGCGGTATCGTCGGGGCTGATGACGAACAAAGGTCTGTCCGTATCCGCTGCAATACTTGCCGCAAGGTGTGCTCTGTGTACCTGAGACAGGCCCGAATACAGCACGGGCAATCCGCCGGATTCCAGCAAAACCTCCACACCTGCACATTTATCTTGAAAAATATTCTGTTTTTCTCCGATAAACTGATACATAATTTTCTACCATAATCCTTTTTCTGAGAAACAAAGGGCATTCCACCCCATTATGATTGTATTCTATTATACAATCTGTAGTGAGCAAAAAGCAAGTTCCCCACAATATTTTCGGTTTTCCACATTTTCCACATAGTTTTCCACATTTATCTTGCAGTATATAGTTTAATGTAATACAATATAAATAAATATCTGGTTTTATATTGAGTTTTTCCCACAGTTTTGGTATAATTACAGTTCAGAGTGAAAGGACTGATCCTATGAATTCATTAGCAGGAATTTGGAACAGCGTACTGGACGTACTCCGCGCAAATATGACTCCCACCGCCATGTCCACATGGTTCAATGACTGTGAACCCGTTGACATCAACGATAAATGCATGGTACTCAAAACCACCACAGACTTTAAGCGCAGCATCATCGAATCCCGTTTCGGTGAGGACATCCGCCGCACCCTGTCGGATCTTTTTTCCTGCGACTTTGATATCAAGCTGCTGGTCGGCGACGAAGTGGATGAATACAAAACCGAGAAGAAAAACGAATCCTCCATGCCCGAAATGGACGGCTATAATTTTGATAACTTCATTGTCGGCAATTCCAATAAGTTTGCCCACGCTGCTGCTATGGCAGTTGCTAAGGACCCCGGTAAAGCCTACAATCCTCTGATGATTTACGGCAATTCCGGTTTGGGCAAGACCCACTTGCTGCTGGCAATCGGTCAGTATATCGAGGAGCACAGCCCCAAAAAGCCCGACATCAAGTATCTGAAGGGCGATGAATTCACCGTACAGCTGGTGGAATCCATCAAAACCGGTAAGGCAGAGGAATTCCGTCAGAAGTATCGCAACGTAGACCTGCTGCTGGTGGACGATATTCAGTTCATTGCAGGCAAGGAAGCAACCCAGGAAGAATTCTTCCATACCTTCAACAATATCTACGAAGCAGGCCATCAGATTGTCATCACCTCTGACCGTCCTCCCGTGGAAATGACCACGCTGGACGACCGTCTGCGCACCCGTTTTGAAGGCGGTCTGATTGCAGACGTTCAGCCCCCCGATTTGGAAACCCGCATTGCCATTACCAGAAACAAGGCTGCACTGCTGGGTATGGTGCTTCCCGATGACATCGTTTACTACATCGCAGACAATCTGGTAGCAAACATCCGTCAAATTGAAGGTGTGGTCAAGCGTCTGACCGCTTATGCAAATGTTTTGCAGGACAGCATCACCATTGAACACGTCAACCGTGCCATTAAGGACGTAGTCCGTGTGGGCGTTTATATTCCCACTCCCTCTGTTATCATCGAAGAAACCGCAAGATACTACAATCTGTCTCCCTCCGATTTGAGAGGACAGCGCCGAAGCAAGAATACAGCTCTGGCCCGTCAGGTTTCCATGTATCTCATGCGCCAGCTGACAAACCTGTCCTTCAAGGATATCGGCGCGCAGTATGAAAACAGAAACCACGCAACGGTTATGGCATCTGTGGATAAAATTCAGAGTCTCATTGAAAAAGACAAGCAGATTGCCAACACCATCCGTGATATTACCAGTAATATCAACTCCAAAAACGGTACCGTTACCATGTAACGAACCTCATTTCCAAGTTATTAACAACCCCGTGTTAAGTTAACGAGGAAAAACGGTGGATTACATGTGGAAAAATGTTGAAAGTTTTTTTGACGAATTTTGATGTGTAAAAACATCGGAAAATTCCAACAAAATTTTCCACAGCGCAAAGCCCCATAAAATCGAGGTTTTTTCCACTTTTCCACATAATTTTCCTCTACTACTACGGCTACTAAAAATATATTCTTTCTTTCCTATATCTCGATTTTCTTCGAAAAATCGAAATGCTTGTTACAGGAGGTAATTTTATGATGAAATTCAACTGCGAAAAGCACATTCTGCAGGAAGGTATCGCCATTGCATCCCGCGCAGTCAGCCCCAGAAGCGCACTGCCTGTACTGGAAGGCATCCTCTTCGAAGCAGAAGGTGATACACTGAAGCTCACCGGCTACGACCTGAAGAAGGCAGTCTTTACTACCGTTGACTGCTCCACCGGCGCTTCCGGTTCCACTGTTCTCAACGCAAAGCTCATGGGCGAAATCGTTCGCTCTCTGCCCGACGGTCTGGTCAATGTGAATGTGGATGAAAACCTTGCCATCATTCGCTGTGGCAAAGCAGAATACACCATTCCCGCAATGCAGGCAGCAGATTATCCCGAGCTGCCCGAATTTGAAGAGGACCGCAGCTTCTCCATGGAACAGGGTCTGCTGAAGACCATGATCGGTGAAACCATTTTTGCGGTTTCCGATTCCGAAAGCCGTCCCGTTTATATGGGTACGCTCTTCAAGCTGGAAGACGGCATTCTGACCATGGTATCTGTTGACGGTTATCGTCTGGCACTGCGTAAGGAAGAAGTCGCAGGTGCTGATGTAGATAAGTTCATTGTTCCCGGCTCTGCACTGGCAGACGTAGAACGCATCTGCAAGGACAGCGAAGAATTGATTCACATTTCTCTCAGCCCTAAGCACGTTTTCTTTGAAATCGGTGCAACCTCTATCATCTCCCGCAGACTGGAAGGCGAATTCCTCAATTACAAGAGCGCAATTCCCGAAAAGTTCCGCTATGAGCTGACTGTTGACCGCAAGGAAATGCTGCAGGCAGTTTCCCGCGTGGCTCTGATTGTTGACGATAAGACCCGTGTTCCCATTCGTCTGACCTTTGCAGACGGCACCATCGATATCCACTGTGCAACGGCCATCGGCAGCGGCGTTGACAGCTGTCTGTGCGAAGGCAACGGCGGCGGCACCGAAATCGGCTTTAACCACAAGTACCTGTCCGATGCACTGAAGGCTGCTCCCGCAGATGAAATCAAGGTTTGCATCAACACAGGCTCCGCTCCCTGTGTCATCAAGGCAGCAGACGGCGACGACAGCTTTACCTATCTGGTACTGCCTATTCGTCTGCGCAGCTAAAGCTTTCGATTGACCTCCTTCGGAGCTCAATCGAGAGTTTCCCCGCCTTACGGCGATGGAAAAACAGGCTTTCTGCATGCACTTTGTACACTTGAAAGCCAGAGAAGAGTTTTTCGTTTCGTACATGCCGGCACGAAAAACGGATTTAAATTTGTTTCGCTTCATGGAAGCGAAATTCTGCGAAGCTAATAAAAGGAGAATTATATGGCTCAGATTGCTATTTCTACCGAGTTTATTAAGCTCGATTCTTTCTTGAAGTTTGCTTCCGCTGTTTGCAGCGGCGGCGAAGCAAAAATTATGATTGCTGAAGGGGAAGTGCTGGTCAACGGCGAAGTATGCACCATGCGCGGTAAGAAAATCCGCCCCGGTGATAATGTCTCCATCGGCGGCGAAACCTTTGAGGTTGTGGCAGAGTGAAAATTCATCGCATCTGTCTGAACGGGTTTCGAAACTATGACTACCAGTGGGCGGATTTTGACCCCGGTATCAATGTGATTACCGGGGAAAACGCCCAGGGGAAGACCAATCTGCTGGAAGCGGTGTATCTGATTGGTACAGGCAAGAGCTTCCGCACCCGATTTGATCGGGAAATGGTTGGGTTCGGATATTCCGCAGGGGAAGTGCTGGCAGATGTCAGTGCAGCGGGAAGAAAGCAGACCGTGAAAATTACCCTCCGTCCCGGTGTGAGAAAGACCATTACCGTCAACGGCGTGAAGTCCACAACAGCTGACCTCGCAGGAAAATTTTCCTGCGTGCTGTTTTGTCCGGACGACCTTGATATGATTAAGGAAGGTCCCGCTGCCCGCCGTAAGCTCATGGACAATGCCATTTCTCAGCTGCGCCCCGGCTACGCAAAGCTCATCAGCGACTATAACAGACTGTATGAGCAGAAATCGGCGATTTTAAAGGACTGGAGAGAAAAGCCCTCCTTGCTGGATACGCTGGATGACTTTTCCGACCAGATGTGCAAGGTATCTGCCCAAATTATTCGTTACAGAGCAGCATTTGTGACCCGGCTCAACGATGTGGCATCGGAAATCCACAGTGATTTTTCCGGCGGCAGAGATACCCTGCGCCTCAATTACACCACTGTCAGCACCATAAAAGACCCCATGGCATCAGCCGCGGAGGTGTATTACGATTTGTGTGACCATCTGGAAAGCCACCGCAAGGCAGAAATCGAAAGCGGTATGTGTCTGTCCGGATGTCATAAGGACGATATTGAATTTTTCGTCAACAACATGCCTGCCCGCAGCTTTGCATCTCAGGGACAGACCCGTACCGCGGCACTGTCTGTGAAGCTGGCAGAGCGGGAGATTCATTTGCAGGAATTCGGGGAATACCCGGTGCTGCTGCTGGATGATGTCCTCAGTGAGCTGGACCCCGGCAGACAGGAATTTGTCCTCAACCGCATCGGCGGCGGACAGACGCTGATTACCTGCTGCGAAGGAGAAAATATTGCCGACCGTACCGGCGGGAAGGTCATTACCGTGGATGGCGGCAAAATCATCGAATAAGGAACTGCTATGTATCTGCATATCGGAAACCACTATTATGTGAGAAAACAGGATATTCTGGGCATTTTTGACATGGACAACGCCACCTATTCCCACCGCACCAGAGAAACCCTCAACCGTGCGGAAAAGGAAGGGAAGGTCATCAATGCGGCGGAATTTGAAATCCCCAACTCTTTTTTGCTGTGCAGAGACGGCGAAAATACAAAAATTTACTTATCCATGGTCACAGCGCAGACTCTTTTGAGAAGAGCGCAGGACCATATTATATAAAATATTGAAATTGAAGTTAGACTGTGAATTAGGAGCGAAATAAATGGCAGATATTACCGAAAAAATCACAGAAGAATATGACGCCAGTAAAATTCAGGTTCTGGAAGGTCTGGAAGCGGTAAGAAAGAGACCCGGTATGTATATCGGTTCTACTTCCAGCTCCGGTCTGCATCATCTGGTGTATGAAATTGTAGACAACTCCATTGACGAAGCGCTGGCAGGCTACTGTACCGAAATCAATGTGGTCATTGAAGAGGGAGACATCATCTCCGTTACCGACAACGGCCGCGGTATCCCTGTTGATATTCAGGAGCAGACCGGCAAGAGCGCACTGGAAGTTGTATTTACCGTGCTGCATGCAGGCGGTAAGTTCGGCGGTGGCGGCTATAAGGTTTCCGGCGGTCTGCACGGTGTCGGTGCGTCCGTTGTAAATGCACTGTCCGAATGGTTGGAGGTGCAGGTACACAAGGACGGAAAAATCCACGAAATGAAGTTCTCTCGTGGTGATATCACCCAGAAAATGACCGTTGTGGGTAAAACCGACCGTCGCGGCACGACCGTACGTTTCAAGCCCGACCCCGAAATGTTTGATGAGACAGTATACGAATATGAAATTCTTCATAAGCGTATGCGCGAACAGGCATTTTTGAATGCAGGTCTGAAAATTACCACCGAAGACAAGCGTCCCGGTAAGGAGCAGGCAGACTCCATGTATTACGAAGGCGGCATCCGTGAGTTTGTTACCTTCATCAACAAGAACAAGACCCCTGTCCATCAGCAGGTCATCTATATGTCCGGCAGCAGAGCAGACAGCGAATGTGAAATCGCTCTGCAGTATTCCGACAGCTATTCCGATAATCTGGTTTCCTTTGCAAACAACATCCATACCCCCGAAGGCGGTATGCATGAAACCGGCTTTAAGATGGCACTGACCCGTGTCCTCAATAACTACGGCATTGCAAGAAACATTCTGAAAAATGACGACAAGCTCAGCGGCGACGACTGTCTGGAAGGCATTACCGCAGTCATTTCCGTTAAGCTCACCGAGCCTCAGTTTGAAGGTCAGACCAAGACTAAGCTGGGCAATGCAGATATCCGTACCATGGTCAATAACGTGGTCGGCGAAAAGCTGGCAGACTTCTTTGAAGAAAATCCCCAGATTGCAAAGGCAATTCTGGAAAAGGCAATGATGGCATCCCGCGCCAGAGAAGCAGCCCGCAAGGCACGTGAATCTATCCGTAAGAAGACCGGTCTGGAATCCGGTCAGATGCCCGATAAGCTGCGTGACTGCAACGACCGTGACCCCGAACTGACCGAAATCTACATCGTGGAAGGTGACTCTGCAGGCGGCTCCGCGACTCAGGGTCGTGACTCCCGTTTCCAGGCAATCCTTCCTTTGTGGGGTAAGATGCTGAACGTAGAAAAGTCCCGCGCAGACAAGGTCATCGGCAACGATAAGCTGCAGCCTGTCATTACTGCACTGGGTGCAGGCATCAGCGACTCCTTTGATCTGAGCAAGCTGCGTTACCACAAAATCATTATCATGGCCGACGCGGACGTGGACGGCAGCCACATTCGTACCCTTCTGCTGACCTTCTTCTTCCGCTTCATGAGACCCCTCATTGACAACGGCTATGTTTACTCCGCAGTTCCCCCTCTGTATAAGCTGACCCGCGGCAAGACTACCAGAGTTGCGTTCTCCGATGAAGAACGCGACCGTATTTCTGCGGAAATGCGTGGCGATAATCCCAATGCCAGAGTGGATATCAGCCGATTCAAGGGTCTTGGTGAAATGAACCCCGAAGAACTGTGGGAGACCACCATGAATCCCGAAACCCGTACCCTGCGACGCATCACTCTGGAGGATGCTGTGGCAGCGGATGCAATCTTCACCATTCTGATGGGTGAAGAAGTCGAACCTCGCCGCAGATTCATTGAAGAGAACTCTGCCAAGGTCGAAAATCTGGACTATTAAGAAGGAAGGTAACTGAACTATGGCAAAAAAGCGTAATAAGGATTACCTGCCTGAGGAAATTCGCTATCCCGAACAAAAAATCGTAGAATCCGAACTGGTCAGCGAAATGAAGGACAGCTACATGGCATATGCCATGTCCGTTATCGTTGGCCGTGCACTGCCCGACGTCCGCGACGGCTTCAAGCCTGTTCACCGCCGTATTTTGTACGCAATGTACGAAGACGGACTGACCAAGGATAAGCCCTTCCGCAAGTGTGCGACTGCAGTCGGTGACGTTCTGGGTCGTTACCATCCCCATGGTGACGCATCCGTTTACGATGCACTGGTACGTATGGCACAGGACTTCTCCCTGCGCTATCCCCTCATCGACGGTCACGGCAACTTCGGCTCCGTGGACGGCGACCCCGCTGCAGCTTACCGATACACCGAAGCTCGTATGGCAAAGATTGCCGACGAAATGGTGCGCGATATTGAAAAGGATACCATCGACTGGGATCCCAACTTCGACGAAACCAGAAAAGAACCCCGCGTTCTGCCCAGCCGTTTCCCCAACCTGCTGGTCAACGGCTCCAGCGGTATTGCAGTCGGTATGGCAACCAACATGCCTCCTCACAATCTGACCGAGGTTATTGAAGCAGCTGTGATGCAGCTGGAAAACCCCGATGTGACCGTCAGTGAGCTGATGGGCGCTATGAAGGGTCCCGACTTCCCCACCAGAGGCATTATTATGGGCAGAGGCGGCATCCGTCAGGCATATGAAACCGGCCGCGGTAAGATTACCGTACAGGCACGCACCGAATTTGAAGAATTCGGCAAGGACGGTCGTGTGCGTATCATCGTGACCGAGCTGCCCTATCAGGTCAACAAGCGTATGCTGGTTGGCCACATTGCGGAGCTGGTCAAGGATAAGCGCGTGGAAGGCATTTCCGATATCCGTGACGAATCCGACCGCAACGGTATGCGTATCGTCATCGAACTCAAGCGCGATGCAAATGCACAGGTGGTACTCAACCACCTGCTGAGTCTGACTCAGATGCGCACTACCTTCTCCATCATCAATCTGGCGCTGGTCAATAATCAGAAGGAAGCAAAGGTTCTGCCTTTGAAGGCAATCCTTTCCGAATATCTGACCTTCCAGGAAGAAGTTCTGGAACGCCGCACCAGATACGATTTGAAGAAGGCACAGGAACGCGCACATCTGCTGGAAGGTCTGCTGATTGCACAGGACAATATTGACGAAGTCATCAAGATTATCCGCAGCAGTTATGACAATGCAAAGCAGAATCTGATGAATCGTTTTAATCTGTCCGACGTACAGGCACAGGCAATCTGCGATATGCGTCTGATTGCACTGCAGGGTCTCAACCGTGAAAAGCTGGAAAACGAATATAAGGAACTGGAAGAAAAGATTGCTTACTACCAGAGTCTGCTGGCAGACCCCGAGCTGCTCAAGGGCGTTTTGAAGGACGAACTGCTGGAAATCAAGGAAAAGTACGGCGATGAACGACGCACCGAAATCCAGGATGTATTCGATGACATCAACATGGAAGACCTGATTGAAGAACAGCAGTGTGTTTACACGCTGACCAAGGGCGGCTACATCAAGCGTCTGGGTACCAAGGAATATGCAAGCCAGAACCGCGGCGGCAAGGGCATCAAGGCACAGTCTCTGCGCGAAGAAGACTACATTGAAACCCTGTTCACCGCATCCTCCCATGCACAGATTCTGTTCTTTACCAGTCTGGGTAAGGTATATAAGATCAA
>JAFQPT010000035.1 GCA_017411665.1 Oscillospiraceae bacterium
AAGTGAATATGAACCTTCCGGTGACCAGCCGCAGGCAATCGAGACTCTGGTTGCGGGGTTAGAAGCCGGAATTGATGAACAGGTTCTTCTGGGGGTTACCGGCAGCGGTAAAACCTATACGATGGCCAAAGTAATTGAACGTATGCAGAGACCTACCTTGGTGCTTGCGCATAATAAAACATTGGCCGCTCAGCTCTGTGCGGAGTTTAAAGAATTTTTCCCCAATAACGCGGTTGAATACTTCGTATCCTATTACGATTACTATCAGCCGGAAGCATATATTCCCCATACCGATACATTCATTGAGAAGGAATCTTCCATCAATGACGAGATTGAGCGTCTTCGTCATAGTGCGACTTCTGCTTTGTTTGAACGAAGAGACGTAATTGTTGTTGCCTCTGTATCCTGTATATATGGTTTAGGTGACCCTATTGATTATTCCAATATGGTGATTTCTTTGCGCACGGGGCAAACCAGAGATTTTGATGAACTGCTCCATAAGCTGATTGAAATTCGCTACGAACGCAATGATATTGCCTTTGACCGTAATATGTTCCGTGTGCGTGGGGATACCGTTGAGATTTTTCCTGTCTATTCCAATGATAAGGCCATTCGTGTAGAGTTTTTCGGGGATGAAATTGATCGCATTTCGGAAATTAACGTTGTGACGGGGACTCCGACCCGTGTTTTGAACCATGTTGCGATTTATCCCGCTAGCCACTATGTAACCACAAGAGAGAAAATGGACATGGCCGTTAAGGAAATCAGACGGGAATGCGATGAACGTGTGGAATTTTTCCGCAGCCAAGATAAGCTCATCGAGGCACAGAGAATTGCGCAGCGTACGAATTATGATGTCGAAATGATTCAGGAACTGGGATATTGCTCGGGGATTGAAAACTATTCTCGCATCATCAGCGGTCGTCCTGTCGGCAGTGCGCCTATGACCCTGCTGGACTATTTTCCGAAAGACTTTCTGTTGTTCGTAGACGAAAGTCACGTTACGCTTCCGCAGGTTCGAGCGATGTACAACGGGGACCGCTCCAGAAAAGAGACTCTTGTTGAGTGTGGTTTCCGTCTGCCTTCTGCTTTTGATAACCGTCCTTTGAAATTCCATGAATTTCAGGAAAGATTGAATCAGTCCATTTATGTTTCTGCGACTCCGGGTGAGTTTGAGTATGAACATGCAGGGCAGATTGCGGAACAAATTATTCGCCCGACGGGCCTTGTGGACCCCGAAATTGAGATACGTCCGATTGACGGTCAAATTGATGATTTGATTGGAGAAATCAATGCTCGAATCGCAAAAGGAGAGCGTACTCTAGTGACTACCTTGACCAAGAAAATGGCTGAGGATCTGTCTGCGTATTTGAGCAATACCGGAATCAAGGGCAGATATATGCATCATGATATTACTGCGACAGAGCGTATGGAAATCATTCGTGACCTTCGTCTCGGTAATTTCGACGTTTTGGTTGGCATTAATCTGCTTCGTGAAGGCTTGGTCCTTCCGGAAGTCTCTTTGGTTGCGATTATTGATGCGGATAAAGAGGGGTTCCTGCGCAGTACGACCAGCTTGATTCAGACCATCGGCCGTGCGGCAAGAAATGCATCCGGTAAGGTAATCATGTACGCTGACCGAATTACGCCGTCCATGGCACAGGCAATCGACGAAACCAATCGACGCCGTGAAAAACAGATGGCCTATAACAAGGAGCATGGAATCGTTCCGAAAACCATTGTCAAGGGTGTTCGCGATGTATTGGAAATTTCTTCGGAAGTCTCCGATGCGCCTAGGAAGAAAGACGGCGTGAAGATGACGGAAAAGGAACGCCGCAAGGAAATCGAACGTCTGGAACAGGCAATGGCAAAAGCAGCGAAAATGCTGGAATTCGAATACGCAGCTGTGCTGCGTGATCGCTTAATCGAACTGCGTGGAGAGAAGGGCAAAAAATGAGATTTATGATTTTAGATGGCAACAGTATCATCAGCAGAGCGTTTTACGGTGTACGTCCTCTGAATGCTCCCGATGGGACGCCTACTAATGCTGTGTTTGGCTTTATCAATATTTTACAGCGTTTGGTAGATACCAGACATCCCGATGCATTGGCTGTTGCTTTTGACTTAAAGGGACCTACCTTCAGACATCTGAAATATGATGGTTATAAAGCGCAGCGTAAAGGAATGCCGGATGAACTGGCTGTTCAGATGCCTGTGCTGAAGGAACTGTTGGATACTATGGGGATTCGTAGATACGAATGTCAAGGCTTTGAAGCGGACGATATTATGGGCACCGCAGGACGAATTTGCGAAGAAAATGGCTGGGAATGTGACATTGTTACAGGTGATAAGGACTCTTTCCAGCTGATTACCGAAACCAGCCACGTCATTCATATTAAGTCCCGCATGGGCCAGACAGAAACAAACGAATACTCTCCTGAGGTGTTCCGCGAAGAGTATGGCTTTGCGCCTCCGTTCATTGTTGATTTGAAAGCACTGATGGGGGATAGTTCCGATAACATCCCGGGTGTGCCCGGAATTGGGGAAAAAACTGCACTGAATTTGATTCGTTCATTCGGTACTCTAAACGGAGTGTATGAAAATATTACCTCTTCCGAAATCAAGGAAGCGATGCGAAAAAAACTGATTGCAGGGGAAGAGTCAGCAAAGCTGTCTTATGAACTGGCAACAATTGTGAAGAACGTCCCTCTGGAAATTCGTCCCGAAGAATGTGTATGGAACGGCTTTACCGGAGATGGACTATACAGTCTGTTGATGCGTTTGGGATTTCGTAAGTTTATTGAACGATGGAATTTGCATCCTTCCCAGGAGCAGGTCGAACAGCAGCAGGAAGCTTTTTCTGTAGCAGCAACTGTTGAATATCTTGAAACAATAGAACAGGCTAAGTGTGCGGCTGATAAGATGTCTGACTGCGGATGCGCAGTTTGGGCGGAAAACGGATTCGAGCTTTGTGTATTCCATATGCTTGATGACAGCAGCTCTACAGTTGCCTATGTTTTGAA
>JAFQPT010000343.1 GCA_017411665.1 Oscillospiraceae bacterium
CATAAACCCCGTGCTCCTTTGCGTCCTTGCAGGCAGTATTATCTTTACCATCCACTTCCGGCGTGCCTATCACAAGCACCTGCATCTATTGGAACTGCAAAGGATGACCGATGGAATCCTAAGTGCCTTCCCGGAACCGGCAGGGGCGGACGACAAAGACTACCAAGACATCATCCATATGCTCTTGGAGAGCCGGAGGCAGCTGATGACCGCACAAGATGCCCGCTATGCTGAAATGATGGACTACTATACTACGTGGGCGCATCAAATCAAAACCCCGATAGCGGCCATGCGTCTGCATTTACAGGGAGAGGATTCCCCACTGTCCCGAAAATTGGAGACAGACCTGTTCCACATTGAGCAATATGTGGAGATGGTGATGATGTATCTCCGCCTTGGCTCGAACAGTACAGACTATGTAATAAAGAAATATGATTTGGACAGCATTATCAAGCGGGTGATTCATAAATACGCCGGGGAATTTATCGACAGACGGATTTCCCTGGTCTATGAGCCGGTGCAAATGACGGTCATAACAGATGATAAATGGCTTTCTTTCGTAATGGAGCAGGTCGTCTCTAACGCATTGAAATACACACCGGCAGGAAGCATCAGCATATATACGGAACCAAATAAAACCCTCTGTATCCGTGATACTGGAATAGGGATAGCGGCGGAGGACCTGCCTCGCGTGTTTGAAAAAGGCTACACCGGATATAACGGGCGAAAGGATAAAGCTGCCAGCGGCCTTGGACTATATCTGTGCCGGCGCATCTGCCGTAACCTCGGCCATCGAATCGAGATAGAGTCTGCACCGGGCAAGGGGACCACTGTGAGAATTGATTTGGAACAGGACCCGCTGGAGACAGAATGAAATTCTTACAAAAATGTTAGGAAATCGGGGGAATTGTAAGCCAAATCAATGGCGATGCAATTCCCTCCTTTGCTACACTTGAGTCATCAATCCAACAGGAGGAAAACCCAATGAGCGTATTACAAGTTGATTGCCTCAAGAAGGTCTACACTACCCGCTTTGGCGGTAATAAGGTAGAGGCCTTGAAAAATGTTTCTTTCAGCGTAGAGACTGGCGAATATGTAGCCATTATGGGTGAGTCAGGGTCAGGTAAAACGACGCTGCTGAATATTCTGGCTGCGCTGGATAAACCGACTGCCGGTACCGTGCTTTTGGAAGGGAAAGATATCTCGAAAGTAAAAGAGGCAGATTTGGCCATGTTCCGACGCAACAACCTCGGCTTTGTGTTTCAGGACTTTAACCTTCTGGACACCTTTTCCATCGAGGATAATATCTATCTGCCACTGGTTCTTGCGGGAAAAGGGCATCATGAGATGGCAGAGCGGTTAAAACCAATCGCCCTGCAGCTTGGTATTTCGGATATTCTGAAAAAATATCCTTATGAAGTCTCCGGAGGTCAGAAGCAGAGAACTGCTGTTGCTCGCGCACTCATCACGAATCCGAAGGTCATTCTGGCAGATGAGCCTACTGGAGCACTGGATTCCAAGGCGACAGATGAGCTGCTTCGCCTGTTCCGGGAAATCAATGCAAACGGACAGACCATCCTCATGGTAACTCATTCCGTGAAGGCGGCCAGCCACGCCAAGCGCGTGCTGTTTATTGCGGATGGGGAGGTGTTCCATCAAATCTATCGCGGAGAGAATACGAGCGAGCAGATGTATCAGAAAATTTCCGATACACTGACGATGCTGGCGACAGGTGGTGATGGGAAATGAGGAGAGGTTTTTACACGAAACTGGCTTGGGACAGCATCCGTAAAAACAAACGCCTTTACATCCCGTATCTGCTTACCTGCATAGGGATGGTGATGATGTTCTATATCATTTTATCGCTGTCGCTCTCTCCGTTGCTTAACGATATGGCCGGCGGACGAACGGCTGGAATCGTTCTTGACCTTGGCAGCAAGGTCATCGGCATCTTTGCGCTTATTTTCCTGTTCTATACGAACTCTTTTCTGATTCGGCGGCGGAAGAAGGAATTTGGCCTCTATAATATCCTCGGTATGGGTAAGAAAAACATCAGCCGTATTGTGATTTGGGAAGCGGTAATTGTTGCTTTCATTTCGCTGGCAGCTGGACTCTTTGCAGGTATTGCCCTGTATAAACTGGCGGAACTTGGGTTCCTGTATGTGATGCATACTGAAGTTACCTATGCCTTTAGCGTGTCCTTCCGTGCTGTGACAACGACTTTGGTGGTATTCGCGGTTATCTTCCTGCTCATATTACTCCATACCCTGTGGCAGCTGCGTTCCGCAAATGCTATCACACTGCTGCGAAGTGAAAATGCAGGTGAGAAGCCGCCGAAGGGGAACTGGCTCTTTGGTTTTCTGGGGTTGGGTATCTTGATTTTTGCCTACTATACGGCAGTTACCATTGAGCATCCGTTGAGCGCACTTGGCACCTTCTTTTTCGCCGTCGCCCTGGTCATCGTGGCGACCTATCTGTTGTTCATTTCCGGCTCTGTTTTGCTTTGCCGCATCCTGCAGAAACGAAAGTCTTATTACTATAAGCCGAACCACTTTGTCTCCGTCTCCTCCATGGCATATCGCATGAAACGAAATGGTGCCGGTCTCGCGTCCATCTGCATCCTGGTCACAATGGTTCTTGTGATGATTTCCGCCACCGCCAGCTTAAACTTCGGGGCAGAGGACGGCCTTCGCAAGCGATTCCCACGAGACATCAATATTGGCGCCTCCTTTGCCAGCGCAGGTGATATGAAAGAAGAAAATTTGGAATATCTACGGCAAAGAATCGTCGAGGTGCTGGATGATTATGACGCAATCCCAGTCAACCTGGCCGACTACCGCACAGCTGCACTGACGGCTGTTTTATCGGATGGTGTTGTACGTTCTACTGGGGATTTACAGTATGATTCCGGGCTGGCAGATGAACTATGGCAAGTCTATTTTATCCCGCTGGAGGACTATAACATCACAGCGGAGAAAAAGCTTTCAATTCCCGAAGGGAAATGCGCCATCTATCTGACACGCGGAGATTATGCTTATGATACGATAACTGTGCCCAACGGCCCGACCATTCAAGTTGCGGAGGAGATGGAGGCATGCGAGCTGGTGCATGATGCAACCAGCAGTATTATGCAGACGATGTATATCATTCTTCCGAACTACGTTGAATGCGCTAAGGCATTTGAAGATGCTGGCACAACATTGTGGACGGACTGGGAATATAGCTTTGACCTGGATGTTCCGGCCGAGCAGAAAGTAGATATTGGTGTTGAGGTTCGGGATGCACTGCTTGCGGAAGTAGGCGAGACAGAATTCAGCTTTAGCGTGAGTCTTGAAAGCAGGGAGGCGCAGCGCCAGGGATTCTTCCAGCTCTATGGGTGTTTGTTCTATCTTGGCATCATGCTGAGTCTTGTATTTATTTGCGCCGCGGTGCTGATTATCTACTACAAGCAGATTTCCGAAGGTTACGAGGACCAGCAACGCTTTGAAATTATGCAGAAGGTAGGAATGACAAAGCGGGAAATCCGTAAGAGCATCAATTCTCAGATGCTGACGGTATTTTTCCTGCCGCTTATCACGGCAGCCATCCATTTATGCTTTGCATTCCCCCTCATCAATAAACTGCTTTTGCTGTTTAATCTGGACAATGTGCTTCTCTTTGTGGGGACATGTGCTGTCAGTCTGTTGGTGTTCGGCGTCTTTTACGTATTGGTCTATCGCATCACATCAAATGCATACTTTAAAATCGTCAGTGGACAAAACATGCAGTAAGAGAGAATCCGGAGCGGACGAAAAAGCCACTCCGGATTCTTTTATTCTTATTCTGTATATTTCCTTGACAGAGGAAAGCGGTCAGGATAGAATCTTCTCCATCAAAGGAGGTCTGCACAATGACGATTGATGATTTTATTTTAGAGCATTGCTATGAGGGGCAGAAGCTGCTCATCACCGGCATAGGACCTGACGCAGAGGAATTCTATGAGGGGCAGTACAAAAACATTGATGATATCCCGGAAAAGATACTGGAGAGCAATCTTGCCTTTGTCTGGGCATCAGAAGAATATACGCTGGTGCTGGAATGCGACTATGAAGGGGAAGAATAATTGAAAAGGTGGGGCGGCTTTCACGGAAGCCGCCCCACCATATTTTAGTAGATTAGTCCACGAGCCTTTCTTTTTTCCAACTCATCGTAGATGGGTGGGTTTTGGTACCAAGTCAGTTCCCTTATGAACGCTGCCTTCGCCAGAGAAACGGCAGCCTCAATGCCTATGGTTTCATAGCGGAACCAATCGCCATCGTTTCCCGATAGGCGGTAGCGCACAAGCGTATTGCCGACATCAAGCTTTTTGATTTCGTCCTCTGCAGGCTTCAGGCCCACAAGATAACAGTTTTTATATTCCGCCCGATAAGGATAGGCAACCGAAAGCTCTATATAGAAAGCGCCACCCCACTTATCGAACTGGAAAGAAAGCAGGTCGAATCCATTGTCCTTGTTCGGTCGCCGGAAATGTGGAAAGGAGCCTTTGAAACCTGCAGCTCGCAGGTACGGAACAATCATGGATTTTATGACAGCAATAGCAGAATTACGGTCTGACATGAAGCTATCACCTCAATGCTTATCTTTTTTTGCAGAATGCGAAGAACAAAATTTGTCCTACGCCAAGGATAATCAGCACCACGGCAATGCCGTTCGGCAGGGTAAAGGACATTTCAAAGTCACGAGGGCTATAGCTGCCGGCGGCTGCTGCCTGGAACGCTACACGGCCAAGTGCAGGCATGACCTGGTTGAGGATGGAAGTGCAGCAGAGGATGAGCAGGCCAAGGACGGCCTCAATGCTGCCAAGGATATATGCTGTTTTCTTCATACGAAATCTCCTAATCTGTTGTGATATAGCAATCGGCAACAACGCCGTCCTTAAAGTCGAGGATGAGCCATTCACTGTCAATGCTGATAAACCCCCGCTCCGGTCCCATGTAATACACATAGCGGTCTGCCTCGTTAAAGTACCCGTAGTCGTTATTATGGGTGCCCAGAAGGTCTATGATTTCGGCCTCTGTCATACCGATAAGCTCATGCTTGTCCAGCAGGTCACCGACGATTGCCGTACGCTCCTCCGGGTTATTCAGCCATTTGGCGGTGCTGAACGTGTGCTTATAGTGATAAATAAGGCCGGCAACGATAATGGAAAGTGTAAGGGCAACGACAATCCCAAAGGCAATGTAGTTGATGCGCTTGGCTTTGCGTATTTCCTTTTCATAGTCCATGCACGTCAACTCCTTTCCGTGGCTGTAGCCAGCGCATTATCTTCTCCGTTTCTTTTTATGTACTCTTTTGGGTTTGTTCTTCTTTTGCTGCTTGTAATATACGATATAGGACACGACCTCTCCAGCCAGCAGGGCGATGACGCCGCAGATGCCGAGGATACCGGCTAACCGGTTGTGCCCGCCGTCCTGCAGCACTTGAAGGAAGCAGAACAGCTCCGCCAGTGCGAAGACAAGAAAAGTAAGATAGAGATGACGTGTATCAAAGAAAACCATGCGGACTGGCTCCTTTTCCTCTTTCGGCAGCCGCATATGCAGGAAAGAGGCAATGGCGAGGAAAATTACAGCGGGGAGCAGGAGCAGGGCATAGAGAAGGGGGCGGTCGGGATAGAGGCTATGGACGATAACTGCTGCCGCACCAAAGACGACCAGCCCAATCAATTCAAATCGTTCACTGACTTTTTTCATATTTCAATCTCTCGCGTCAACGGTCGAAAAGAACAAGCAATGGTAATAAAGCCGACGCTGCGGGCAGGAAAACAGCCGTACGCCAAACCGGAATAGGGAGTCCTTTGAGTTTATTTGCTTCCAGAAAAACCGGCCAGGAAATGAGATTCATGGGAATAAATGCGATAGCGATAACGGTTTCAATATGCTCGTAGGACTCAAAGACAAGCTGCAGAATCATCAGACCGATGCTATACGCCCAGCAGACCCAGTAGAATGCCCCGCAGTGCTTGCGGACAAAGGAAAAGAACCTGTCCATCGCATCAAAAAACTTATCCAATAAACCTCACCTCCATCCATATGGGAATTATACCGGATGCATTTGCAGATTGCAAGAAGGTGGGAGCAAGGGAACAGCGCGGCTCCATCTCTGGAGCCGCGCTGCTTGTCATGGGGATTTACTTGTGTTGTTCCAGCGCCTGTTCCATGGCGTCGTCGGCCCGGGATGCGACTGTGAGCATCGCGCAGGCCACATATCCAAAGATGGCGCCAACCATCAGGCAGATGATTCCTACCGCAATCATATAGGCATCGTCCCTTTCCCATCAGATACCTCAGTATGTCAGAATTGCGGATTGTCTGCTCAATGAGGGGAAGAAAACTTATGTCTTCTCGTCAGGCGCCTCGGCGAGCCGAAGAAGGTCGATTTGCTTGACCAGAAGCTCGTCCAGAATGGGCCAGTATTTTTCATCCACATAGAGGAGCCGGTTATTGAGGTCAATGGTCTGCCGGTCATCCCACAGAAGGCTGTCGCTGCTGACGCCAAGGACAACGCATATCTGCTTCAGTGTGGTCAGGCTTGGTCCACACCAGCCGCGTTCCACATCGGCAATAAAACGGGGCGTGACGTCGACACGCTCCGCAAGCTGTTCCCGGGTCATCCCGACCCGCTCTCTCTGTGCGCGAATACGTCGCCCTATCTCAACATTGATTTCTTTCTTTTCGGTGGCCATAAAACATCACCCTCCATTCATACACAAGTTTAACCGATAGTGTCACTGGATGAAATGAAGCGAGACTGGAGGGGTTGGTTGTATGATACACACAGATGTGGTATAGTAGGAGCTGTAAGCGAGCGATTGTATCGCCAGCTCTGGAGGTGTATGATGAAGATAGAATATGATTATTCCGAGATGCACTGGAGATACATGCAGAAGCAAATTCAGGAGGAGCTGGATGCCCGTACCGATGCGGAGAAAGCGGAGGATGAGCGGAAGAAGGAAGAATCATTGGAATGGCTCCATCGGACTATGGAAAAGACGCAGGAGAGGGCGTTAAAGACGGTAAGGATTCTTGACGCCGAGATGCTGTACCAATTTCAAAAGACTGTTGAAATCTTGAAAAAGAACGCGGAGTTCCATTGTGACCGTATGGTATATGAGATAAAGGATGACCAGTCCTTCGGCTATATCAAATACTACACATACGGCATTATCCATGTAGGCGACGAACAGGGAGACCTGTCGCGGCATATGTGGGCAGAGATTTTCAGTACATTCGATGGTATCTCAATTACGGCGGAGGATGACCTGCTGTGCGTCTACATTCCCGCCTATTTGACGAAACCGCTTGCGACAGAGGAGGACAATTAAGGAGGCAGCTTTGAGAAGGATACGACATTGCCTGGCCATAGCCATAGTTGGGTTGAGCCTTTGTCTGGCCGCCTGTGGTGTGCCTGAGGATACCCGGGTAGATGACAGCCGCAATCAGGGCGGGAACGAGTCTGGCTTTAGCCAACAGATGGCGTCGGATAGTTCCGGGAAGGAAGCTGAATCGGGGGATACGCAGCAGCTGGTGCAGATGCCGTCGCCCGTATCCGGAACGCTGGAGGTACACTTTATCGATGTGGGTCAGGCAGATGCAGCGCTGTTTATCTGCGATGGGCAGACTCTGCTGATAGACGGTGGGAACGTGGGCGATTCCAGCCTCATGTATGCCTACCTGCAGGGCCTTGGTGTCAGCCATCTGGATTACGTGATTGGGACCCATGCCCATGAAGACCACATTGGCGGGTTGGCCGGTGCGCTGTCCCTGTGTTCCGCCGGGACAGTATTCATACCGGAAACAGGCTCGGATTCAGAGGCTTACGCTAATTTCATTGAGAAGGCGGAAAAAGCGGCAGAGGCGATTACGACGCCGGAACCGGGCGATACCATTGCGCTTGGCCAAAGTCAAGTCGTGTTCTATGGACCTCAGGTGGAGGATGCGGATAATCTCAATAATACCTCTATCTGCTGTAAAGTCCAATATGGAGAGACGTCGTTCCTGTTCACCGGCGATGCGGAGGCAGAGGTGGAGCGGATGCTGGTGGATGACGGCTATGACTTGTCTGCCACCGTCCTCAAAGCACCGCATCACGGCAGTGAGACCTCCTCCAGCTATGTGTTCCTGCGTGAGGTCATGCCCCAGTACGTCGTCATTTCTGTGGGTGAGGGGAACAGCTATGGGCATCCCCACGATGATGTGATGAGCCGGTACCGCGACGCGGGCGCTGAGGTCTATCGTACCGACATGCAGGGAGACGTCATCTGTATCAGCGATGGGAAAACGGTGCAATTTACTACGGAGAAAAGCGGCACAGTCATCACGAACCCAACAACAGTGGACGGCAGTGGTCAGAATGCCGATGATGTCGGATACATAGGCAATAAGAATTCCAAGAAATATCATTCGCCTACGTGCGGGAGCCTTCCCGCTGAACAAAACAGGGTCTACTTCGATACGGCGCAGGAAGCGGCTTCGGCGGGATATTCACCTTGCGGGAACTGTAAACCAAGCGTATTGGGACAGGAGAACGATGCCCCCGTGGCGCCGCCGCAGATACAGGACGATGCGGAAGACTACATTGGAAACAAAAACTCCAAGAAGTTTCACCTGCCTACCTGCGGCAGCCTGCCGATGGAGAAGAACCGGGTCTATTTTGACACAAGAAACGCTGCCGTCAGCGCCGGCTATGACCCTTGTGGGAACTGCCGGCCATAGGAAAGAGAAAGGAGCAATGCGGTGGGGAAGAATACAACACGGATAGAAGCTACAGTCATGAAGATGACTGCGGAAGGCCTTGAGAAGCTATCTAACGAAACCGGCCTGTCGATAGGAGAGGTCATTGACCGTCTAACGATGCAAATGAAGGCGAAGGATAAAGATTTGGCCGTGTCCATTGCGTATCAGGAAGTCATCATGCAGTTATCTAATCTTCCACAGGAGGAAACCAACGCTGCATTTCTTGAACTTGTGACGGTCTTGCTGGCTATGGTGCCCGAGGAATATGCGGAAGACGTTTATGAAAGGGCGGCTTTAGGGAGAGAGAATGCGAACAGGTGCTTTGAGAGATTGACACCGGACCAGCGGGCATGGTTTGCAAGCCACCTTCTGGATGATATCGACAATATGATGCGTCCAGAATAAGCCGGCTTACACTTACGATACCGTCTCTCTGTGTCGATATAATTCATAGAAGGGAGGTCTGCCTTGTGAAAATAGAGGAAGTGAGAAAAGCATATTCCGCCCAGTTGGATGTCCTTCGTAATCAAAAGCAGGCGCTCACGAAGCTGCTGAAAGACAATGAAAACGACCCGGGCGCTCAGAACTTTGACAGGGTGGAGATTTCCCGGGAGCTGGCTGTTGTAGATGCCCAGTACGAAGCGACAATGGGCGTCATGGAAGACATCATGGCCAGAAAGACGGCCATCCATAACGCGGAGGTGGCCCGGCAGCAAAGCGAGGTGCTTTCAGAAGCGGCTGATGATTTGGCTAAGATAATGGAGATATACCGCCGCATCGCCTCCGGCGGGGAGGTGCCGCAGAAGGACGAGCAGAAACTGATGGAGTACAGCAAGGAACTCTACATGGCAGCAAAGACCGCTGCGATGATGAAGCAGGGGGAGGGCGAAAAATACGACTCCCTGTTCGAGGACGAGGAGCCGGCAGACGGCAGGACAAAGAGCGCCAATGAAATCGCAGGGGAGGCGGAAATCGCAGTTCCAGCTCCGGAACAGGTGGCGTCTGCGGCCGCTGCAGAGGTCCAAGTAGAATAATAAGACAGCAGGAAGCAATCGGTAGATATGCTTCCTGCTGTTTCTTTTCCTGCGGAAGTATAGGGTTATGCATCAGCCTGATGAAGTTCAGAGGCAAAAGCGACCTGATTCTTCCCACGGTTCTTGGCCAGATAGAGGGCGCCGTCCGCCTTCACATATAAATCGGTCAAAGTATCGCCATCCTCATGGAACAGGCTGACGCCGATGCTGATGGATGTGGAGACAGACGCATAAGGGGCACAGATATCTTGGGCAAGGGAGAGGAGTTTGTCCGCACGCGCTTTGGCGGCGTCATGGCTGGACATATGCTTGGCAAGTACAAAGAACTCATCCCCACCGATGCGGGAGATGATATCCGAGTCACGGAAGCAGGCTCTGATGCCCTCTGCCAGCCTTGTAAGGAGCAAGTCTCCTTCGCGGTGGCCGAAATTATCGTTGACAGCCTTGAAATTGTCTATATCAATCATGAAGGTAGCGTGCTTTCCATTGGAGCCTTCTCCGGATAGGAATGCCTGGATTTTTTGCCTGGAGGCAGCACGGTTCAGCAGGCCTGTCATCCCATCGGTTTCAGCGGCACGGCGCAGCTGTTCTTCGTCCTTGTGGGCGGAATCGACGTCGCGGATAACGAGCATGAGGCAAAGATGGTCGTTTTCCGGGTCGGACATAAACTTTATCTCATCCCGTACCCAGTAGCTGTTCCCATCGGACATTCTCCGAAGGTATTCCATGGATAGGCCGCTTTTTCCCTTGAGGTATATGCTGCTCAATGCTTCTTCGGTAAAATCACGATAGAACTGATAAGCTTCACCATCGGCATCGACCACGCCGGTTTCCGCTATGTTGATGAAGTGGGAGAGCGTATCAAACAGGGGCACTTCGTACTGGTGAATCACCTGTCTTCGCTGTCCAATAATGCGCCAGTCGGTGACGTCAATGAATACTGCGGCGTATGCGTCGGCAGGCAGATTGAACAGGTACTCGATTTCCTGCTGATACTGCTGCCTTGCCCGAACCTTATTTGTGACGTCACGGGAAATGCCCAACAGTCCCACAGGTACACCGTCGCCGTTTTTGAGGATATACTTGGAAGTCGCGCTGTATCGGGGCGTTCCGTCTTTGTCTGTAAGAGGCTCCACGTAATCAATCAGGTGTTTTCCGCCAGAGAGGAGCTTACGGTCATCCGCCACATATCTCATTGCCAGTTCCCGGCTTTCAAATATCTCCTCATCTGTCCGTCCAATGATGTCAGTAACGGATGAATGGCCAGTCATGGCCGCGAAGGAATCGGTGGATGCCACGTATACGAGGTTTATATCTTTCACGAAAATCATATCTGGAAGGGTAGTCAGCAGCATCTGGAGGGTGGAAAACAGTATCTCGGGCTTGCCGCTGTCTATCCTGTTGGTTTGCAGTATTTCATCAAGTTCCATTACGGGTCTCCTTTCGCCAAAAGAAAAAGACGTTTCTATAATAGTAATATCGGCCAAAAGAAGCAAGGAATAAAGAGGTTGATAAAAAGTCGATGATTTATGTAGTATAGAGCTATGATATCCTGTCTTATAGGGTGAAGGGGTCCCTTAGATTGAGGAAAGGAGGAGGGCCTGCTGTGGACGATACACGAATCATTGACCTGTATTGGCGGAAAGATTCTCACGCCATAACAGAAACAAACGAGAAGTATGGCGCTTACTGCTTTGCAATCGCGGATAATATCCTGCATAACCATGAAGACGCAGAGGAATGTGTCAACGATACCTGGCTCAACGCATGGAACGCCATGCCACCGCAGCGCCCGCAGCGGCTCCGCTTGTTCCTCGCCCGGATAACGCGGAACCTGTCCTTCAACCGCTTCCACGCAAGGAACACAGAGAAACGTGGCGGCGGGGAAATCGTGATGGTGCTGGACGAGCTGGCGGAATGCCTCGCCAGCGAGTCGGACGTGGAGCGGGACTACGAGTATCAGGAGCTTGGCCGCAGCCTCCATCGATTCGTGCAGGCTCTGCCGGAGCGGGACGGAAACGTGTTTATCCGCAGATACTTTTACACGGAGACCATGAACGTCATCGCAGACCGGTACGGACTGACAGAAAAGAACGTCTCCGTGATTCTCACAAGGACACGGAAGAAACTGAAACTTCACCTGATGAAGGAGGGATACATCGATGAATCGGAATGACCTGTATCGAGGTCTGAACCATATCGGGAATGAATTGCTGGAGCGCAGTGAGACAACGCCAGCAAAGAAAATGCACGGATACTGGAGGCGGTGGGGCGCCATGGCCGCCTGTGTCTGCCTGGTCGCAGCCAGCGCATTTGGACTACATGTATGGAGGAGCACACCTCCCGTTCCCCCAACACCGGACAGTCCTGTCGTTGTGCCGCCAGACAGCAGCGACCCGCCTGTGGCATTGGCGACATCGGACACCTATGCTACGCTGGAGGAGCTTCTGTCTTATTTGAGCAGTAATGACTACCATGCAGCTACTCTGGGGGCGGACGGTAGCTTTACGCCGGATATCGAAGCCGTCAGCCAGCACATAATCGAGGGGAAGAAGTTGGTGGGACATCAAGGGTATGGCTACCACATCGGACAAGGGCAAGTGGTGGTATCAGAACTTGGCAGCATGACGTCAGCAGCGGCGTCGGGCATTGCAGGAGAAGCGGAGCAGCTGTTCCTCGCCAGAGACCGTTTGGTGTTGGTGGATAGCTTTGTCAGTGGTGGTTCAGAGCTGGATGAGGAACGCAGTGTGCGGGTGACGACCTATGACCTTTCCAACCCGACGTCTCCTGTGCTGACAGATGAATTTATCCAGCTTGGCAGCATGGTGGCCTGTTATGTGTCTGACGACAAGCTATATCTTATGACGTCGGATGGCGTCTGTGCCTGCGGTTGGTCCCGGCTGGACGACACAGATGAATACATGCCGGAGCTTTCCCAAAACGGCGAGCAAATCCCATGGGAAAACCATGAGGTTTGCATCCTGGGCGAGCCGACCAGCGTGCAGTATATTGCGACTACCATTATCGACGTGGCTTCCGGCGGCATCGTGGATAAGCAGGCATTCTACGGCGATATCGAGGAGGCGTTTTACGGCCCGGGCTGGCAGGCAATCGTCACACAGACAGCTACAGAGAAGCTTGTGCTGCATCCGGATATCTACACCTTCGCTACAGGTGATGGCTTTGACTACACGGGGAAAATCAGCACAGCGGCACTGATGGGGCTGGAAGGGGGCGTCCGGGTCAGCGATGGGATGCTTCCGGACGGCAGCTATCCCTATGTGCGGTCGGTAAATGTAAAAGACGGCATCTACCGCATTATCGGGGAATATATGACCAGCGCGGGCGGCAGCCAGAAGACGGAACTGCTGGCCATCACAGCCAATATGAGCACTGGCGAAACGAACTGGGAAACGCTGGCACTGGACAATGGGATGCGCTTTGATATGGACCACCTGCTCTGGGAGGAGAATCGGACAATCGCTACAGTATCCACCATCGCGCTGGAAGAAAATGACGTGCGGGTGGAGGCAAGGCTGTTCTTCGTGGAGTTTTCCGGACTGGAAATTGAAATGAGTGGCACAGACCTTTGCGTCGATGCAGTCAGCGGCGTGGCTAATATCTACAGTTATGGCAGTCCCTTTGGCAAACTGGAGCCAATTATCTCAATGGGTGATGGGGTCTATCTCCGATATAACAACACACCAGACGGCATTGATATCTTTGATTTCTCTGACAGCGCCAATCCGCGTTTGCTCTATGACTCACCCGGGGAAATCCCTGCGGAAGACCGGTTTGAGTTTGTGTGGGAAGTCTATGATGAGAGCACCTTCGGTATCATGTCGCTCTCGCCGGACGGACAGGGGGATTACCGCAATTCTGCCTTCTCGTGGAACATCTATCGCGTGGACGCTCAGGCCGAGAATCCCTATATCCTTCTGAAAGAAATCGGGATAGGGAGCGGTGATGGCTTCGAGACAATGGAATACGATGGAGAACACTATTACATCACCATGGACTCTGCTGCTGTGCAGAAGATGACTTGGTGATTGGGCGGGCGGTACGGCAGGGCGCTGTGCCGCCCCTTTTTAACGGAACGCTGCGTAGAAACGTCGAAAAGACGTCATGTAAACGAAGCGTCGGTTGCCACAAGGCAAAAATGCATGTAGACTGTAGGCAGCAAGGAGGTCTACATCATGGATGCAAAGAGATTTGGCGCCTTCATAGCAGAGGTGCGGAAGGAACAGAATATGACGCAGGCTGACTTGGCCCGCAAGCTGCAGGTAACGGATAAAGCCGTCAGTAAATGGGAGCGAGGCGCCGGGCTGCCCGACATCAACTCCCTTGAGCCGCTGGCACAGGCGTTGGGTGTCGGCATCGTGGAGCTTATGCGTTCCGAGAGGATGGCGGAACCATCCATTGACTCTGCCTCGGTGGATGAGGTCTTAACAGATACATTTGAAATCGTTAGACACCAGCGTAGGCAGGAGCGGAGGACAGTCATCAAAATCATTGCTGCTGCAGCGCTCCTCGTGTTAGGCGTCTTTCTGGCCGACGCTACAGGGTGGATGCCTTTTGTCTTTATCTATTTCCCGGTTATCTGCCTGCTGGCATCAGTTGCAGCGCTTATCTACGGGATATGGCGTCGCAGGAACAAGCTGCCTTGCCTTCAGACATTCATTGTCGCCGGCATACTCTTTTTTGTACCGCTGGCCGTTGTGGTTTTCTTTTTCCTTGTCGGCGCTCTGGGGATTGGCCCTGTACCCAACTGAATAACGGAATCGGCAGGGCGTTGTAACAGCTGCAGCGCTCTGCCGGCTTTTTTATCTGATGATAAGTTTTACAGTTTATTAAGATTTTTTGAAGCATCTTTATTTATAATGAACGCGTTGCTATAATTGCGATATTACGGATTCGGGAGACTGAACCCCTTGGGGCGTACGGGATGCCGTCCATTTAGATACCTTTTGCCCAGACATCAGTACGCAGCGAATGATGTCTTGGACTTCTTATGAGGAGGAGTCCTGTATCCCGAAGCAAACCATTCCTGCGGAATTCCATTGCAATGAGTAATTTCATGATGAATTTGATTACAGGCGCAGAGCCTGTCAATCTTCTTGTAACAATCGATAACCGGTATGTGGAGCCGCTGCTGGTCATGCTGGACTCCTATGCCGCGCAACATGAAGGCGTCGATACACGGCTGTTTATTGCCCATTCGTCTCTGACCGCAGAGTCTCTGACGCGGATACGCACTGCGGTAGATGCGGTCGGCATCCAATTCCACGATATCCGCATTGAGGAGCGATGGTTCAAGGATACACCGGTGCTGGAGCGATTGCCGGAGGAGTCTTTCTATCGTCTCATGGCATTCCACTACCTGCCGGCGGAGGTGCAGCGTTGTCTGTATCTGGACCCGGATATTATTATCCGTAAGCCGCTTCTGCCACTCTATTCACTCGACTTTGAAGGCTGCTATATCGCGGCGGCAGGCCACTTGTTCGGATTACGAAACCAGTTCAACCTCCGGCGTCTGGGCATCCGGAAGAATGCCCGGTATCTGAACTCCGGCATCATGCTGATGGACTTGGACGCTATCCGGCGGGATTTTACACTGGAGAGCATTCTGAACTGTCTCAGCGAAAATATCCAGAAACTGCTTTTGGGTGACCAGGACCTCATCAATATCATATTCGGCAGCCGTACAAAGCTGATTGACGAGCGCATCTATAATCTGGACGAACGGGCCTTCCGTCATTGGAGAAGGAAATTCACCCTGCAGGACGTAGAGCTGGAGACTGCCATCGTCCATTATAATGGCAAATATAAACCGTGGCTGGAAGGATACCGGGGCGTCCTCGACTGCTTCTATCCGCCTGTGGAGCAGAAAGGGCCGGCGCCCGCAGGGAAGTGGAAGGCACAGGCAAAGGCGCTGCATAATATAATGCGGTTGACGACGCGGCAGAAAATAGCTGTTGGCTGCGCCACCTGTTTTATTCTGTCCTGTGTTCTTGGCTGGTTTTTCTTCGGCCGTGAGCTTATCCACATCCTTGAACATCCGGAACAGTTCCGCTCGTGGCTGATGCAGTTTGGCCCCTTCGATGAACTTACCTTCATCTTGATACGCGCCGCGCAGACAGTCGTGAAATTCGTGCCGGCGGAGCCGTTGGAAATAGCGTCCGGCTATGCCTGGGGCGCGGTGCCGGGGATGCTCTACTGTGTCATTGGCAATATGATTGGAACACTGGCCATTCTGTGGCTGACCCGGCGCTATGGCCGCAGGTTCGTGGAGGCGTTCATCCCCACAAAGAATTTGAAGGCGTTTTCAAAGGCAGAGGCGTCTGAGCAGCTGTATGTAATCCTGTTCCTGCTGTATCTCATACCCGGCGCACCGAAGGACGGATTTACATATTTTGTCGGCCTGCTGCCAGTCAAAACGATTCCCTTCATGCTGATATCCTTTACTGCTCGTATGCCCTCGGTCTTGTCCTCGACTGTTTGCGGTGTGGCGCTGGCGGAGCAGCAATACATGATTTCCATGCTGATTCTGATAGGAACACTTGTCTGCTCCATTATCGGCGGAATCCTATATAAGACATACTATGACCGCCGCACCAGAGCCAGAGAGTCGGTCGGATAAGCCTGCAAAGGAGGAGAGGCCTATGAGTGAGGCCGCAAAAGCACCAAGCAATAAGATTTTCACTATCCCTAACATATTATCCATGGCGCGTATCGCACTGATACCGCTGATTGTGTGGCTGTACCACTTCAAGGAGGAGTACCTGCTGTCTGCCGGTGTGCTTATTCTCTCCGGCGTTACGGATGTCGTGGATGGCATCATCGCCCGCAGGTTTGGGATGATTTCCAACCTCGGCAAGGCACTGGACCCCATTGCGGATAAGCTTACTCAAACGGCCATGCTGATATGCCTCGTCTTCAAATTTCCTCTGATGGGGATACCGTTGGCCTTTATGGTGGTGAAGGAGTTTGTGTCGGGCATCTGGGGATTGATTGTCATCCGCAAAACAAAAGAAGTCCGCGGCGCCGAATGGCATGGGAAAGCGGGTACGGTCTTGCTCTATGCCATGATGCTGCTTCATGCTGTGTGGCCCAATATTCCGACACTGGCTTCTAACGCCTCGATTGCGTTATGTACGGCCATGATGTCCATCTCCTTCCTGCTATACAGCACAAGAAATTACAGGCTGATGAAGGAGATAGCTTCAGATTGAAGAAATGAAATGTTGAAGGGAGGCGGCCCTGTCGGGCTGCCTCCCTTTGCCTGTTTGTTGCTCTTTTCCTGTGTTGAGTGCGGCTTCACCTCATATTGTCATGCGATGACGATATTCTTCCGCCGCACAGTAAATGTGGTCAGTAAATGCGACATCCTGCAGTTCGGCCAAAGAAGCGAGGGAGCTGTTCCCCTCGTGGCAGATTGCCTCCGCAAGGTCAGCCAGCGTAAAGGTGGGGCTGGCCGCCATATCGTAGGCGTCGGAAATCTTTTTCGCCAACCGCAACAGCAGGGCAGTGTCTGATTCCCTTGCCTCTTGATGCATGACCATCATGAGCTTGGCCAGCAGGAAGTCGTCGGGACTGTATTCCAGCATCCGGCACATTCCCTCGTACATCTGCGTAGCGTCACCATGCAGCTGCGCAGGCACAGTATGGGTCTGAATTTCCCAACGGAACTCGTGTTCATAGTAGCGCAGGACAGCGGTGGTTTTGCCACAGAAGATTTCGGCAAAATTGGGGTCGTCATCTCCGGATTCCCTTATCTTTTCGTCCCGCAGCGCCTCGAAATCTTTGACCATCTCGGTATAAGCTGCCCCATAGGTCGGATATACCTCGACGCTGTGGTACTTCTCATCGTCCGCATACTCACGGGAGCTGCGAAGCGTACAGAGAGATGTAGTAAAGGCGAAGGGAAGTTCCTCGATGTCCCAATACACCATATCGTGGCCATGGGTAATACTGGCGCCCAGCTCGGTAATAGAGGCTTCAAAATCCGCCTCCGCCATCGACCATCCATCCTGCCGCCAGATGGAAAGCTTCGGGAAAGAGGTGCGGTCAAATGCACCGGGGATGGCGTTGAGGAACTGCTGTTCCATGGCATGAAGCAG
>JAFQPT010000344.1 GCA_017411665.1 Oscillospiraceae bacterium
TACGCAAGCTCAAGCCTGAAATTGATAAGCACTTCCGCACCAAGCGAGGCAGAACCAATACCTTTATCGGAGGCAGCTCTATGGGCGGTCTGATCAGTCTGTATGCGCTGCTGCAGTATAACAGAACCTTTGGAGGAGCAATGTGTCTGTCTCCCTCTCTGTGGACTGCGCCGGAAAAGATTCATGAACTGGTGAAGAAAGCGAAGCTGGAACAGGATACGGTTTTGTATTTGGATTATGGTGCCAATGAGCTGATTTGGCACAAGGGTATGGATGAAATCCTGCCCACGATTGTCGGTGCGCTGTATCGCAGAGGCATTTCTCTGACATTCCGCATCGTACCTGAAGGCGAACATTGTGAGGCTTGCTGGGAAAAGCAGCTGCCTTTTGCAATTAATACTCTTATGTACAAACGAAACTTTTAATATAGGAGGCGTTCCCCTTGGAAATGCAGTATTTTAGAAATTACAGCCCCTCTCTGGGTCGAGACATGGAAATGAAGGTTTATGGTCATGCAGGTCGTCCTCTGCTGTTCATCCCTTGCCAGGATGGTCGTTACTTTGACTTTGAAGGCATGGGTCTTGCAGATGACTTCTCTCCCTGGATCAACGCAGGCCAGCTGATGGTGTTCGCAATTGACACCATTGACAAGGAAACCTGGTCCGACACCAATGGCGATGCTTACCACCGCATCCGTCGTCATGAAGCATGGGTTGATTATATTACCAACGAAGTCGTTCCCTTTGCACGCAACATGGCAAACGAACGCAACGGCTGGCATGGCTACCCCAACCTGATGGTATTCGGCTGCAGTCTGGGTGCATCCCATGCAGTCAATCTGTACCTGCGCCGCCCCGACCTGTTTGACGGTCTGCTGGCACTCAGCGGCATCTACACTTCCGAATTCGGCTTCGGCAGCTACATGGACGAAGTCGTTTACCGAAACTCCCCTGTACACTACATGGCAAACATGTCTAATGACCACCCCTTCATCAACGAATACAATCAGAAGAAGGGCATCATCTGTGTTGGCCAGGGTGCATGGGAACAGCCCGACACCACTTTCCGCTTGAAGCAGATTTTCGAAGAAAAGGGCATCAACATTTGGGTTGATGTTTGGGGTTATGATGTAAACCATGACTGGCCCTGGTGGCACAAGATGGTTGCATACTTCATGCCCAAGCTGCTGGGTCTGGAATAAGCCAAAAGAAAAAGAGAGGTTTTTGTTGTGAAGAATTTTGTTTTTATTTCTCCTAACTTCCCCACCAACTACTGGATGTTCTGCAAGGAACTGAAGAACAATGGTCTGAACGTGCTGGGTATCGGCGACTGCCCCTATGATGAACTCATGCCCGAACTGCGCGCAAGTCTGAATGAATACTATAAGGTAAACAGCCTGGAAAACTACGATGAAGTTTACCGTGCAGTTGCTTTCTTCACCTTTAAGTACGGCCGTATTGACTGGCTGGAATCCAACAATGAATACTGGCTGGAAAAGGACGCACAGCTGCGTACCGATTTCAACATCTGCTCCGGCTTCAAGACTGAAGACATGACTCGCATCAAGTACAAGTCCAAGATGAAGCAGTACTACGAAGCAGTTGGCGTTCCCGTAGCACGTTACCTGCTGCCCGAACTGAACGATTTCGAAGGCTGCAAGAAGTTCATTGACGAAGTAGAATATCCTGTTGTCGTCAAGCCCGACAACGGCGTTGGCGCATCTCACACCTACAAGCTGAAGAATGATGAAGACCTGAGAAACTTCCTGAACGAATGGGCGGCGGAATATCCCGAAGTTCCTTACATCATGGAAGAATTTGTTCCCGCAGAAGTAAACTCTTACGATGCTATCATCAACTCTAAGGGCGAACCTATCTTTGAAGCAGGCAACGTCACTCCCGGTTCCATCATGGATATCGTAAATGATAACGATAACTCCCTGTTCTATATTGTAAAGGATTTGGCTGACGACGTTCGCGAAGCAGGTCGCAAGACCGTTAAGAGCTTTGGTGTAAAGAGCCGCTTTGTTCACTTCGAATTCTTCCGTCTGACTGCCGATAAGGGCAATCTGGGCAAGAAGGGCGACGTCATCGCTCTGGAAGTTAACATGCGCCCCTCCGGCGGCAACAGCCCCGACATGATGAACTTCGCTCGCAGCACCAGCGTTTATAAGATTTGGGCAGATATGATCGCATACGACAGCTCTCTGTATCCCGTTGGTCAGCACTACTACTGTGGCTTCGCGGGTCTGCGTGATGGTAAGCCCTTCGAAATGAGCGAACAGGACGTTATGAATAAGTATAGTGCAAATATGCGTATGGCATCTCGCGTTCCCGAAGCACTGTCCGGTGCGATGGGCAACCAGATGTACGTTGCAACCTTTGACACCAAGGAAGAACTGGATCAGTTCTATGCAGATGTTACTCGCTGCAAGTAATTTCAAACAACATAAGGTAATAATTACCAAAGGGGATGGCGAAAATCGCTATCCCCTTTGTGTGTTTGTTAGAAGGACAAACAATATCGAAAAAAGTTGAAAAAAGTGTTTGACAAACGGAGAATGAGGTGCTATTATAGCAAAGCTGTCGCGAAACGGAGCGGCAACGACTAAGAAACTTTGAAAAAAGTGGAAATAGTTGTTGACAAGCGCTTCGTGCTATGTTACAGTATTAAAGTTGCTGCGAGCCGAGCGGCGAGGGCGAAAATAGAAAGTTGAAAAACTTTCAAAAATAGTTCTTGACAATCCGATTGGGTTGTGGTAACATGTAAAAACCGTCGCGTGACGGGATGTACCTTGAAAATTAAACAATGTAAGAAAAGCTAACAAAGCTTTTAAGCACCAGAAATAAAAGGGCTCTTTTAAAACTCGCCGAGAAAGCGAGTATAA
>JAFQPT010000345.1 GCA_017411665.1 Oscillospiraceae bacterium
CAATGAAAGCCCTCATCCCACAGGATGAGGGCTTTCAACATGAGGACATTGATGAAAGAAAACGATTTATTTAATCAGTTCAGCAGCCAGCTTCTTGACTTTATCTGCTTCGGGAATTGCGTACATCACGAAACGTTCGCACGCGGAATTGTCGTCCTTCATGCGCAGACCGAACACCGCACTTGCGCGATACGCTCTGGGGCTCTTCTTCATCATATCGCAGCCGCAAACCAGACTCATCTGACCGTCTGCGTCTTCCTCGAACTTATATTCCCCGACCTTGTCAAAGGAAATTGCATTCACAGCGGTGTCCACCAGTGCAATCAGACGTCTGTCGGTCACTGCGTAAACAGTTTTTTTCATCTTCTGTGCGTCCAGCCACTCCAACAGCAGAGGAACCGCTGCAAGAACGCCCATAATTACAAGCACAGATGCCTTAAAGGGAATGGTGCCTTCCTTGACACCGATGAAGTAGTACATAAAGAATGCAATCGACGCAAATGCAATGAATACAACCTTTGCTGCGAAGAAATTCTTATGAGTTTCCCCTAAGGTCTTGAATACGGGCTTGCCGCTCCACAGCAGAGTTTCATCGGGATGCAGTTTATCTTGAAGCATAGTTTCCATAAGTACCTCCCATTTTGCTTATTTTCTTTATTGTAGCAAAATTGAAGTAAAAACGGGGTTAAGCCGCTATTCGTTCTCGTCAATGCTTCATAAAGCAGATGCGTTTTTTCGTAAAGAAACGGTTAATCAGCGGTGGATTTCCGCAAAAATAAAAACCACCGGGATTCCCGGTGGTTTTATGGCAAAACTTAATAGATAACCAGATATTTTTCCACTTCCCACTGGCTGACGCGGGTACGGTACAGATTCCATTCCGCTTTCTTACCTGCTACATACTGGTGGAAAGTGTGTTCACCCAGTACTTCACGCACCATGGGGTCTTCACGCATAAGCTTGATGGCTTCTTCCAGACTTGCGGGCAGAGATTCGATCCCCTTTGCTCTGCGTTCCTTCTTGGTCATATCGTAAATATTTTCGGTAACTTCTGCGGGAGGAGTCATCTTCTTTTCGATACCGTCCAGACCTGCGGTCAGGCACAGTGCCAGTGCCAGATAGGGGTTGCAGGAGGGGTCGGGGCAGCGAAGTTCCACACGGGTACCCTTGCCGCGGGATGCGGGGATACGCACCAGCGCAGAGCGGTTGGATGCAGACCATGCCACATAGCAGGGTGCTTCAAAGCCGGGAACCAGACGCTTGTAGGAGTTGACCAGAGGATTGGTTACGCCGCAGATGTTGCGCACATGGTGCAGAGTGCCTGCGATAAACTGATATGCCTCTTCGGACAGCTGCTTTTCGCCGTTGGGATCGTAAAACACATTATCTCCGTTGCGGAACAAGGACATGTTCACGTGCATACCGGAGCCCGCAATGCCGAAAATAGGCTTGGGCATAAAGGTCGCATGGAGACCGCGGTCCTGTGCAATGGTCTTAACCGCCATACGGAAGGTCATGATGTTATCCGCTGCGGTCAGTGCATCGGCATACTTGAAGTCGATTTCGTGCTGACCTGCGGCACATTCGTGGTGGGATGCTTCGATTTCAAAGCCCATCTTTTCCAGAGACTTGCAGATTTCGCGGCGAACCGCTGCGCCATGGTCCAGAGGTGCCAAATCGAAATAGCCTGCTTCGTCGTTGGTGGTTGTAGTGGGATTGCCCTTTTCGTCGGTTTCAAACAGGAAGAATTCCAGTTCGGGACCGCAGTTGAAGGAATCATAACCCATGTCTGCCGCACGCTGCAGAGTGCGCTTCAAAATACCGCGAGGGTCGCCCACAAAGGGAGTGCCGTCGGGGTTATATACATCGCAAATAAAACGAGCCACCTTGCCTTCCTGGGGTCTCCAGGGCAGAATGGTAAAGGTGTTCAGATCGGGGTGCAGATACTGGTCGGATTCGTGGATACGGGTGAACCCTTCGATGGAGGAACCGTCGATGGAAACCTGATTATCCAGTGCCTTTTCGATCTGGGATGCAGTGATTGCAACGTTCTTCATCAGACCGAAAATATCGGTAAACTGCATACGGATGAATTCTACTTCTTCTTCCTTAATAATACGGAGAATATCTTCGCGAGTGTACTTTGCCATAGCTTACAACTCCTTTATGTATAAAACCGAATAGGTAATACCTTTGCATATCAACTCAGCGTAATTATAGGTTACCTGTCGAATTTTGTCAATGGAAGCAATGTGGAATCTCCTCGATTCGTTTTGTCTTTTTATCGACAATCTATGGATAATATGGTATTATAAAAAATACTTTTATTTCCCAAGGAGCAGTTTCCTTATGATTACGCACGAACAAACCATCTCCTTTACACCGGATTTATTTTCCTCCGCAGGTG
>JAFQPT010000346.1 GCA_017411665.1 Oscillospiraceae bacterium
CGACCAGGCTAATAAGTAATCATAAAAAAGACACAGCCCCCGACGAATCGTCGGGGGCTGTTTTTCATGGCTTCTCCTTGAGGAGAAGCTGTCGAGCGCAGCGAGACTGATGTGGTGTTCTCAACGTTGGATGATTGAGCATCAAAAATGATTGGTTAGTTTTTCACCACATCCGCCCCTTCGGGGCACCTTCTCCTCAAGGAGAAGGCTTAAGTACATCCGTTCAAAACACGTGATTCCATATATCTTGGCACACCGTTTCAAAGTGCCAATTCACATCCGCATTGGAATACCGAAGAACCGTAATTCCCAAAGATGCAAAATACGCATCCCTTTGGGAATCTGCAATCTTAGCATCATCTTCATAATGCTGAGAACCGTCCAACTCGATCACGATCCGTTTTTCCGCAATATAGAAGTCCGCAATATAGTTTCCAATTACTTTTTGACGATGCACCATCACAGGCAAGCCCTTCAGAAAATCATACCAAAGGTGCCGTTCTTCTTTCGTCATATTTTTCCGAAGCTCTCTTGCCAATCGAGTGAGCTTAGTATTGTTCGCTTGATTCATCCCTCGAAGTACTTCCGAATTTCTGCCTCACTTGCAGTTGCGGTACCTTGAATCATTTCCTTCTGGCCGCCGCCCTTGCCGTTGATGGCCGCGTTGATGGCCTTGGCGTTGGAGCGCAGATCAACTGTTCTGCTGCCCAGAATGTAGTGATAGCCCTCCTCGTCACTTCCGATGAAGCCCGCGGCAATGCCGCCGCACTTTTCCTTGGCTGCGTTCACCAGCTCGCGGAGGTTTACCATATCCAAATCGCTTTCAAACAGCACCAGATTGCCTTCCGTTTCCTCCAGTGCGGCAATCTTGATGTCCGTCAGTTTGCGGTACAGACCGTTCATCTTGTACTTCAGTGCCTCATGCTCCTTCCACAGACGTGCAGTTGCATGGGCCACTTCCATGGGCTTGGCACTCAGCAGACCCGAAATGGAGCTGATATTGGCACAGCGGGCATTGTAGTCATCCAGCGCATCCATGCCGCACAGCATGGTCAGACGCATGCCGCCGCGGTGACGGGTCCAGCTGTAAATTTTAATCATGCCGATTTGGCCTGTCTGCTTCACATGAGGCGCGCAGCAGGCGCAAGTGTCGTACCCTTCCACATTGACAATCCGTACATCCCCCTGCAGTTCCTTCTTACTGCGGTATTCCAGTGCATCCAGCTCTGCCTTGGAGGGAAACAGGCTGTGAATGGGGACATTGGCTGCAACCGCCAGATTACATTCCCGCTCCACATCGTAAATCTGCCCTGCAGACAGCTCTCCGCTGTAATCCACGGTAATGAAGTCCTCGCCCATATGAAAGCCTACGTTTTCATAGCCGAACTTGCTGTGAATGATGCCCGACAGCACGTGCTCCCCGCTGTGGTTCTGCATACGGCGCAAACGCTGATTCCAATTCAGTCGACATTCTACCACGCTGCCAACCGTCATGGGCGCGGTAACAAAATGCACCACATCCTCCCCCTGTTCCTTCGCTCCGGTCACACGGGCCATGTTCATTGCACCTGTATCGGGCTGCTGTCCGCCGCCACCGGGGAAAAAAGCAGTTTGGTCCAGAATGACCTCCCATCCGTTCTTTCCCTGCTCGCATGAAAGAACCGTAGCGGTAAAATGCTTCAAAAAGCTGTCTTCGTAATAGAGCTTGCGTGTCATATGCGCAGTTCCTTTCGTACATCGTATTTCTTCCACCTTAAACCTCTCACACAAGATTGTCAAGAACTCTTGCATTTGACGATTTCTTCACATATACTGGAAAATGAGAAAAAATTCGACACAAATTCTCCCTATTGAGAGGACTGAAGATATGAAGATTACGACCAAGAAAAAGACCTACGAACAGGTCATGGCAGCACCTCGCTTCATTCATAAGCACCCCATGAAGCCCTCCGTATTTTTGAACAGACTCATCAAGCTGATTACCATCCCCGATATGCTCATTAACCGCTTTACCGCAAACAAAATCGGCATGGAAAATCTCCCCGACGATGAGCCCTGTCTGATTCTGATGAACCACTCCTGCTTCTACGACCTGAAGCTGGTATATCATGCACTGGGTAAGCGTACCTTTAATATTGTCTGCACCACCGACGGCATGGTCGGGCTCCTGTCCCCCATTATGCGCTGGCTGGGCTGCATCCCCACCAATAAATTCGTCACCGACCTGGTACTCATTCGTGACATGAAATACGCTGTGGAAAAGAATCGCAGCAGCATTCTCATGTTCCCCGAAGCAAGCTACAGCTTCGACGGCACCGCGACCACGCTCCCCGAATCGCTGGGCAGACTCATCAAAATGCTGAAGGTTCCCGTTGTCACCATCATCACCCAAGGTGCCTTCGCCCGTGACCCGCTGTACAACGGCCTGCAGCTGCGTAAGGTGAAGGTCTCCGCAGATGTGGAATATCTGCTCACCCCCGAACAAATCGCAGAAATGAAGGCTGACGATATCAACGCACTGCTCAACGACCGCTTCTCCTTCGATAACTTCCGCTGGCAGCAGGAAAACAACGTCATCATCGACGAGCCCTTCCGCGCTGACGGTCTCCACCGCGTGCTGTATAAATGCGCCCACTGCGGCAGCGAAGCACATATGGAAGGCAAAGGCATCACCGTCACCTGCAAGCACTGCGGAAAGCGCTATACCCTTACCGAAACAGGCTTTCTGGCCGCCGACGACGGAGACACCCGCTTCGACCATGTGCCCGACTGGTACGCATGGGAGCGCGAGGAAGTCCGTAAAGAAATTGAAAGCGGCAGCTACAACCTCGATATTGATGTGGATATCGCCATGCTGGTGAACTTCAAGAGCCTGTACAAAGTGGGTGAAGGCCATTTGACCCACACCGCGGAGGGATTCCATCTCACAGGCTGCGACGGAAAACTGGACTACAGTCAAGTCCCTCAGGCCTCCTACAGTCTCTATGCCGACTATTTCTGGTATGAAATCGGTGATGTCATCTGTATCGGTGACAGAGACGTGCTGTACTACTGCTTCCCCAAGGACAAAGCCATCCCCGTCGCAAAAACAAGACTGGCTACGGAAGAGCTGTATAAAATCAAAAGCAAACACAAACGCAGAAGATAAACAAAAAACGCACCGTATC
>JAFQPT010000347.1 GCA_017411665.1 Oscillospiraceae bacterium
CTGAATGCCGCCGTGGAAGGTGATCAGATTATCTTTCTGACTGCGCAAAAGGATGCGAATATCAATACACCTTCTGACGAAGATGTGTATCATATGGGTACCATCAGCCGTATTAAGCAGATTCTCAAGAATCCCAACGGCAAGACTATTCGCGTCCTCGTAGACGGACTTGTCCGCGGTGAAATGGATGCTATGTATATGCGCGACGGCTGTGCCTATGCGTATGTATCTGCAGTACAGGAGGATGTGGAAGAGGATACTGTTTTGGCAGAGGCTCTTCTGCGCCGCTGTGTGAAGCTGTTTGGGGATTATGCGGAACGAACCAATAGTGTTCCTCACGAAAGCTTCCTGTTTGCGATGACCAATACCAACCCCGGTCTTGTTGCGGACGTGATTGCGCAAAGTATTTATCTCAAGCCCGACCAGAAGCAGGCACTGCTGTCTGAAACTATGCCCTCCAAGCGTCTGGAACTGCTGAAGGACATGCTGGAGCATGAAATTAAGATTGCTGAGATTGATAGACAAATCAGCGATGCGACCAATGAACAGGTCAATCAGGCACAGAGAGATTACTATCTGCGTGAGCAGATGAAGGTGATTGCAGGGGAGCTTGGCGAAGATGAAGACGATGATGCATCTGTGTACCGAACCAAGATTCGTGCGCTGAACCTGGAAAAGGAGCTGGAAGATAAGCTGCTGAAGGAAGTGCGCCGTATGAGCAAGCAACCCGTAGGCTCCTCCGAAGGTGCGCTGCTGCGTAATTATCTGGATGTTTGTCTGGAACTGCCTTGGAATCATCATACCGAGGATACTTTGGACATTATGCAGGCCCGTAAGATTCTGGACGAGGATCATTTCGGGCTGGAGAAGGTGAAGGAACGTATTATCGAATTCCTTGCAGTTCGTCAGCTGGCTCCCGATATTAAGGGTAGTGTGCTTTGTCTTGTCGGCCCTCCCGGCACCGGTAAGACCAGTGTTGCCATGAGTGTTGCAAGAGCACTGAATCGTAAGCTGTGCAGAGTTTCTCTGGGCGGTGTGCACGATGAAGCGGAAATTCGCGGTCATCGCAAGACTTATATCGGTGCAATGCCCGGCCGCATTATTTCCGGCATGCAGCAGGCAGGTGCGATGAATCCCGTGATGGTGCTGGACGAAATTGATAAGCTGGGTTCTGACTACAAGGGTGACCCTTCTGCGGCACTTTTGGAAGTTTTTGACCCCGAGCAGAACAGCAAGTTCAGAGATAATTTCCTGGAAATGCCCTTTGACTTATCTGAGGTTTTGTTTATCACTACAGCGAATACTCTGGATACCATTCCCAGACCGCTTCGTGACCGAATGGAAATCATTGAGTTGTCCAGCTACACCGATGAGGAAAAGCTGCATATCGCGAAAGATCACCTTCTGCCCAAGCAGCGTAATAAGCATGGCTTGAAGGCAAGTCAGATGAAGCTGAGCGACGATGCCATTCGTGAAATTATTTCTCTGTACACCAGAGAATCCGGTGTGCGCATTCTGGAACGCAATCTGGCTGCTATTTGCCGTAAGGTAGCGACCCGTATTGCTGAGGGCTCCTGTAAATCTGTCAGCATTCGTGCAGGCAGTCTGGAGAAGTATCTGGGGGCTCCCAAGTACACCAAAGACTTGATTTATCCAAAGGACGAAATCGGTCTGGTGCGTGGTCTGGCATGGACTGCAGTTGGTGGGGAAGTGCTGGATGTGGAAGTTGCTGTGGTAGACGGCAATGGCAAAATGGAGCTGACCGGTAATTTGGGCGATGTGATGAAGGAATCTGCAAAAGCTGCAATGACTTACATCCGCAGTCGCAGCGAGCTTCTGGGACTGGATGCAGATTTCTATAAGACAAAGGATATTCACATTCATTTTCCCGAAGGTGCTGTTCCGAAGGATGGCCCTTCTGCAGGCATCACCATTTGCATTGGCCTGATTTCCGCCTTAACAGGAATCCCTGTACGACGGGACGTAGCTATGACCGGTGAAATTACATTGCGTGGTCGGATTCTGCCCATTGGCGGCTTGAAGGAAAAAACAATGGCCGCCCTGCGTACCGGTGTAAGTACTGTGATTCTGCCTGCAGACAATGAAAAGGATTTGGAAAATATAGATCCCGATGTTCGCAAGGCATTGAAGTTTGTGACTACCGACCATGTGGATCGCATTTTGGATGTGGCGCTGAGCCGCATGCCGGAAGGCTTGCAGAAAAGCGAGTCTAAGCGTTCCCGCAAAGTGAAGAGCGTAGAAGTTCGACAGTAAAGGGAGAGAGATAGATGGCTGAATTGAATTTGCACAATGCTACATTCCGTAAGAGCGTTGTCAGTGCAAAGGACTTTATGAAGGATAAGCCAAGCATTGTTTTTGCAGGGAAATCC
>JAFQPT010000348.1 GCA_017411665.1 Oscillospiraceae bacterium
TAAGGACGGGAATCTCCTCCTCACCGCTCAGACCCAGACGTTTTCGCGACACCTGCATCACGAGGCCGAACCACTTGCGGTTGGCAGAATGCCGCAATACGGCGGCAGTGTCCTCGGGCGCAAAGGGGTAGTCGGGGGCAATGTCGTAGGCTTCCCGAATGTATTGAAATACAGCTTCCGTTTGTGTCATCACAAACACCTCTCTTTATAAGTGATTATAGCATAGAACGGTGTTTTTTTACATCCGGATTCTTCTTACGGAAGGCAGAATACCTTCCTGCAAATCAGTGTGCAGGGAACGGTTTGATTTATTCCGCGTTTGCTGCGCCGTGGAAAAGTGTATCCGTTTACAAAAAATTTTCATTGGGGCAGTCTGATTTCTTGAAAAATGAGCAGAACACTGATAAACTATACTTTTAGAGAAAACTACTGAGAAAGGATTTTTCTGATGACTAAAATAGATATTTTTTCCGGCTTTCTGGGTGCGGGCAAGACAACCCTCATCAAGAAGCTGATTTCCGAAGGCTATAAAAACGAAAAGCTGGTGCTCATCGAGAACGAATTCGGTGAAATTTCCGTTGACGGCGGCTTCCTGAAGGAAGCCGGCATCGAAATCACCGAAATGAACTCCGGCTGTATCTGCTGCTCTCTGGTGGGCGACTTCAACGAAGCACTGAAGAAGGTCATCGCTGAATATACTCCCGACCGCATCCTCATCGAGCCCTCCGGCGTTGGCAAGCTGTCCGACGTCATCAAAGCTGTACAGGGCGTGGCTGCTGAGGATGACTCCATCGTCCTCAACGGCTTCACTACCGTAGTGGATGCCTCCAAGGCAAAGATGTACATGAAGAACTTCGGCGAGTTTTTCAACAACCAGATCGAACATGCAGCCTGCATCATCCTCAGCCGCACCGGCGGCATCAAGCCCGACAAGCTGAAGACCGCTCTGCAGATTATCCGCGAAAAGAACCCCGAGGCCGTGGTCATCACCACTCCCTGGGAGCAGCTCAGCGGTGAAATCATGCTCCGCGCCATTGAAGCAAAGTCCACTTTGAAGGACACTCTGGCAGGCATGCTCCACGAAGCACATCATGAACATGATGAACATTGCGACTGCGGCTGCCATGACCATGACCATCATCACCATCATCACGAACATGAACACCATCACGAACACGGTCACGAGCACCACCATCATGACCACGGTGAAGACTGCGACTGCGGCTGCCACGACCATGAACATGAGCATCACCACCATGAACACGACCACCATCATGAACATGGTCACGAGCATCACCACCATCATGACCACGGTGAAGACTGTGACTGCGGCTGCCACGACCATGACCATCATCACCATCACCACCACGCTGATGAAGTATTTGTCAGCTGGGGCGCAGAAACCTTTATGCAGTACTCCGATGCTGACATTACCGACATGCTGAACGCATTTGTGGACAACGAAGACTTTGGCTTTGTACTGCGCGCAAAGGGCTATGTACCTGCATCCGACGGCGAAGGCTGGATTTACTTCGACTACACTCCCGGTGAACTGAACGTCCGCCGCGGCAGTGCAGACGTCACTGGCCGTATTTGCGTCATCGGTTCCAAGCTGCAGGAAGAAAAACTGAAGGAGCTGTTCCGCATTGGCTAAAATGACCCAGGCACCTGCTGAAGTGCCCGTATATCTGTTTACCGGCTTTCTGGAAAGCGGTAAGACCACCTTTATCCAGGAGACTTTGGAAGATATCCGTTTCAACAACGGCGACATGACCCTTCTGCTGCTGTGCGAAGAGGGCGAAGAAGAGTATGCCCCCGAGCGCTTTGCCTCTCCCAACATTGTATGCAGAGTGGTGGAAGAACAGGAAGATTTGACCGCTGCCAACCTCGCCAAGTGGCTGAAGGAAGCAAACGCAGTCCGCGTGGTCTGCGAATACAACGGCATGTGGCTGTTGCAGACCCTGTACGACAACATGCCCGAAAACTGGATGGTCTATCAGGAGTTCTTCTTTGCGGATGCCCGCACCATCCTCAACTACAACGCAAACATGCGTCAGCTGACCTTTGATAAGCTGCAGAGCTGTGAGCTGGCAGTGTTCAACCGCTTCGATGCGTCCATGGACAAGATGGAATACCATAAGCTGATTCGCACCGCATCCCGCCGCAGCGACATCGTTTACGAATATGCAGACGGAAAAATCGAATATGACGACATCGAAGACCCTCTGCCCTTCGACTTGAATGCACCTGTAGTCACTATCAGCGACAGAGACTTTGCCATCTGGTATCGCGATATGACCGAAGAGTTGGATAAGTACCACGGCAAAACCGTCATGTTCACAGGCCGTGCGCTGACCCGCCGTACCATGCCCGGTGCGTTTATCATCGGTCGTCACGTCATGACCTGCTGTGCCGATGACATCAGCTTCAGCGGTCTGGTGTGCAACTGGGACAGAGCCAAGGTGCGCGCCATGGCAAAGGACCAGTGGGTCACCGTCACCGCAAAGATTGAAGTGAAGTTCCATCCCACCTACCGCGGCAAGGGCCCCGTACTCACTGCAAGCAAGGTCGTGCCCGCAAAGCGCCCCGAGCAGGAAGTGGCAACATTTTTTTAATTCAAACAACCGCCTAGTGGCGCTTGTTTGAGAACGCTCCCGCCATTGGCGATGAGCATGCAGCCTGCGGCAGCGCACTCGCGATGCTCGCACGTTTGCAGTCTGAGAAGTATTTTTTGTCACGCGCATGTCGCGACAAAAAAATTATTGGAATCTGTTTTGCATCTTTGATGCAAAATTCTGCGAAGCAAAAGCCTCTCTTTTTACAGAGAGGCTTTTCTGCGTTTTGACATTCCACATCAGCTGTGATATAATTTTAACGAAGAAGTATCCGTTCCCGAATCCCTCAAAAAGGAGGAAACAGCGATGAAGAAGATTATTACCATCAGCCGTGAATTCGGTTCCGGCGGCAGAACCGTCGGCAAGCTGGTAGCCGAAAAAATGGGCTACAAATACTATGATAAAGAGATTATCGAAAAGGTTGCTGAAGAAACCGGCTTCTCCAAGGCATTTGTCCGTCAGCGCGGAGAACACTCTCCCACCGCAAGCATGTTCTCCTACTCCTTTATGGGGCGTTCCGATGACGGTTTGAGCACCGATGATTACCTGTTTTCCGTACAGCGGAGAATCATCCTGAAGTTGGCCGAGGAAGGCAACTGCGTCATCGTGGGCCGCTGCGCCGACTACATTCTCCGCAACCGCGAGGATGTACTGAATGTGTTCATTCACGCACCCAAGGCATGGCGAGCCAAGCGCATTGTGGAAGTCTACGGTGCCAACAAGCACAAGCCCGAACGTCGACTGGACGATAAGGACAAGAAGCGCCGTGTAAACTACAAGTATTACACCGACCGTGATTGGGGCGACTACTCCAATTACGATTTGAGTCTGAACACCGCTGCTCTGGGCATTGAAAACTGCGCAGATTTGATTGCAGCCATTGCACAGGCCGATCCCATGTAATTCAAAAACAACAAAAAGCCAAGCTGCAGTCAGCTGACTGCAGCTTGGCTTTTTTCATAGACCACTCACCCGTTCGGTATCGGTCAGTTATTCGTCATCGTCCTTCCGCTTTTTCAGCAACAGGAACGCACATACACCCAGACCTGCCAGCGCAGCTGCCGTCGCACCTGCCCACAGGCCCACATGGCTGTCATCCCCTGTCAGAGGGATTTCCTCATGGGCATTGACAATGACCCAGGCATTGCCCACATGGGTGATTTTCTTTTTATAGTTCTCGGGAACGGTAGGCTCATCCACTGTCCAGACAAAGCAGTTGGGCAGATTTCTCCAACGATGTGTCCAGCCGTTGCTTTCGCCCAGCGTGACAGTGTCATACACAATTCCGTTGCGGTACAGCACAACCTGAACAGAAACAGGCTGCTTGTCGTAGTTTTTGGGATTCAGCCAGCTCTTGGACACGGAAACAGTCACATTGCTGTATTCCAGCTTGTTCACAACAGAGAACGCATAGCCATCCTCGGTAACAATCGCCTCTGTATAACCCGCAGGAACCTCTGTCTGCTCCACGTCCCATGCATAGGCATTGGTGTATGCTCCACCGGACCAGCTGTGCTGCCAGTTGTTCTCTGCGTTCAAAGTTACGGGGTCACCGTACGCCGTCCCGTCGCGATACAGCTGTACCTCTACGGCTGCGGGGGTAGCGGTAAAGCCATCGGGTACACCCCATACCGCTCGGACAGATATGGTCACAGGCTTGATGGGAGCGCTCTTGAGCAGGAACCCGCCATCGGCAGCATTTTCCAAGCCCTCCGCGGTAAAGACCATATGCTCTTCGGTCACACCTTCCACAACCTTTGTCTCCTTGGCTGCAGTAACGGTAATTCCTCCGGTTTGCGCGAAATAGCCTGCAGGAGTTTGGGTTTCTGTCAGCGTGTATGTACCCTCTTCGGAAACATCAAAATACAGCTTTTTTTCCACACCGGCTTCACATTCCGCAATTACCTCGCTGTCGCTGTTCAGCAATGCCAGTTTGCCGCCTGTCACAAGCTGCTCTGTGTTTTCGCTGTTCACCCACAGCACACGCAGTCCCTCGTTGCAGGTCACAAAGCGGTAGCGGTAAGAAACGGTAGCGGTAACGGATGCCTGTGTAATGGTGTTTTCACCATTGTCCACAGTGCACACCACTTCCGTATTCGCGGTTTTGGGGGTCACGGTGTACTTGCTGCCGTACGGAATCCCCTCCAGAGACAGAGTGTCACTGTCCTTCAGCACAATGACAGCCGAGCCTTCCGTGAATTCCACATTGCCGAGGGTCCCTGTAAATGCTGTACCGTTTTCATCGGTCAGGGTAACGGCGATTTCGTAGGCTTCATTTTCATCGGCAGCAGTCCAGTCTGCGGTTTCTGCCGCAGTGCCGTCCTTTTCATAAGAAACAGCCTTGGCAATCACCAAAGCACCAAGCTTTTTTACGTTGGGTACTGTAAACACAGCAGAGGTCTCCGCAGTTGCGGTCGCTGCCGCAGCAGCTTCGGGCATTCCGTCCGCACCAAAGCGATACAGCGCCACGGTCATGCCTGCATCGGAAATCGTAAGCTTCCATTTGGATTCGGCTCCCAGCTCATACCAATCGTGAGATTTTGTCTGCTCCAGCACATAGTCTCCGTCCGCATGGTAATCAATTTGGATCTCCCCGTTTTCATCGGTCGTCCATTCCGTGACAGCCGCATCGTCCGCACCCTTCAGTGCAAACACACCGCCTTTCAGCTTTTTACCGCCGCTGCCTTCCAGAACGAGTTTGAAATCGGGATATACAACCTCCGGTTCGTGATTCGATTCGTTCAACGTATCGGGCACATCCGGTGTGTCGGGTTCGTTCGGAACATCGGGATTTTCGGGAATATCGGAATCATCCGGCACGTTCGGGTCTGTGATTTCGTCCCTGGGAGGTGTCGTCTCTCCGTCTTCCGCCAGCACAGAGCAAGGCAGAAGGGTGAACATCATCACCAGTGTCAGTAAGATACAAAATAATCGTTTTTTCATAATTCTGCCTCCTTGGCAGGCTAAGGGGTCGTGAAAAGAATACTTCTCTAATAAATCATTATAGCGAACAACCCTGACAATAACAACAAACGCACTGTGAACATTCGGAAACAATACGGTTTCAAAAAGAGTTTACATCCTCTTTCATGGAATAGGCTTGATTTCCGATTATGAACCGCTATAATGGAACTACACCTTTTAGGAGGCAGAAAAATGAAAAAGAAACTCCCCTTACTCATACTCGGCATCGCATTTCTGGCGATCGCCTGTTTTTCCGGCTATAATTTGGCGCAGATTCTGGCGGAATATCACAAAGGCACACAAACCTATGATGAGCTGGCACAGTATGTAAATACTGCACCGTCCGTAACTCCCTCCGCTCAGGAGCAGGAGGACGACGGCACCGTCTGGCCCGAAGTGGATTTTGAAGCACTGAAGGCTGTAAACGACGATATTGTGGGTTGGATTTATCTGGAAGGTACTGAAATCAACTACCCCGTCGTCCGAGGAGATGACAACAGCTACTATCTGGATAAGCTGTATGACGGCACCGTCAACGGCAGCGGCAGCATTTTCATGGACTTCCGCAATGAGCCCAACTTCGTAGACAAGAACAACATCCTCTACGGCCACAGCATGAACAACGGCAGCATGTTCACCGCCATCAAGCGCTTCAAGCACCAGTCCTACTACGACGAGCATCCCGTTGCACTGCTGATGACCCCCGACAAGAACTACAAAATTGAGTTCTTCACCGGTTATGTTGCCAACGTGGAACAAGACGCATGGGACTATTACTTTGACACCGAGGAAGACTTCCAGCACTGGCTGGATTCCTCCAAGTCCAAATCCACTTTTGCAAGCAATGTAGTACCCACAGTCGATGACGAAATCCTCACCCTGTCCACATGTACCTATGAATTTGACAACGCAAGATACGTTCTTGTAGGTGTCATGCGATAAAAAAAGCACGTCAGAATGAACAGGTCCAGTAAAAACGGACAATAGACAAAAAGCCCCCTAATGTAGGAAAATGGAAGTACTACATTAGGGGGAATTGTTATGTCCGGAAGAAAAGGTATGAAACAGTATTCAGAAGAGTTTAAAGAAATAATTCGA
>JAFQPT010000349.1 GCA_017411665.1 Oscillospiraceae bacterium
CGCTTGCGGTGGAGAGGTCGAAAAACATGCGGAAACGTTTGTAAAATCGACCTCTCAGTCATTTTGCTGCGCAAAATGCCAGCTCCCCTTATCGAAGGGGAGCCAAGCGCCTCTTTTAACTCTTCCCTTCAAATTCCGATTCATTTGGGTGTTTATTTGCCGCGCTTGCACACGCAGGATGACAGGTCTGTGACGGTCTGCATGACCTCCTTGCCGCAGCTGCAGCGGGAGGTCAAATCCCCCAGAGACACAATGCCGCACAGGCAGCCGTTTTCCGTGACGGGAATGCGCCGTACCTGCGCCTTGCGCATGGTTTCCGCCGCGCTGTCTACGGAATCTGTGGGAGACAGGGTATAGACACCGCGGGTCATGATTTCCTTGACCTTGGTGTGAGCGGGGTCCACCCCTGCGGCCACGCAGCGCAGTGCAATGTCACGGTCGGTGAGGATGCCCTGCAGGCTGCCGCTGTCGTCGCAGACAGTGACACAGCCGATGTTTTCCCGCTTCAGCAGCCGCGCGGCTGCCGCTACGGGCTCATCGCTGTGGACAGAGCGTACATTTTTGGTCATAATCGATTCAATATTCATGAAATTACCTCCTTTATATCGGGATGATACCCTCATGGAGGCTTATTTAATCAAAGCAGCCAATGCGGGGCCTGCGCCCTCTGCGAAGAATTTTACGGCGTTGAGTGCCTCCTGCAGCGTATTGCCGTTGCTGCCTACCTCCAGAATCAGCGACCCCGTGGTCAGCTGCTGATTGTATCGCTCCCGCACCAGCTTCACGGCCCGCTGCAGCGTCGGATGCTTCAGATGCACCGCTGCCTGCAAATGCAGAGCCAGCTTCAGATTTTCCTCCCAATTCGGGTGCTCCAGTCCGCTGGCATTGGTGCCTACCACAAACATGGTCTGAGCGCAGGGGGTGTTTTCGTCCTCCGCCACGGTTTTGTAAACCACGTCTCCGCTGCCGATGGCATCCCGATGGACGTCGATGACGATGGCGATGGAGGGGAATTTCTCCAGATATTGGCGGATGGCATTGCCGCAGCGGTCATAGGAGCCTGTATAACTGGGGTAGTCGTAAATTTCTCTGTCGTGAATCACTTCCAGACCGTATTCCCGCAAGGCGTCCGTCAGCACATCCCCTACCCGAATCACGTTGTAGTTCACATCCTGGGTGCGGCTGGAGTCGGATGGCTCATAGCGGTCGAAATCATCCATGGTGTAGGCTTCGCTGGAATGGGTGTGGATGATGAGGATTTGGGGCTGCCCTGCCTGCAGGGTGAGGGAAGGCCCTTCCGTCAGCAGCTGCGCGGTGTCGATGGCATAGTCGGTGCTGTTGTCCACGCGGATGCCCCCTGCGATGATGGCCTCGAGGATTTGAGGCGTGGGGGACGGAGCGGCGGTGACGGCTGCGGTGGGCTGGGGGGAGGCGGTTTCCGCAGGAGTTGGGAAATCCTCCGCATCCGCAAAGCGGCCTGTCAGCTCCAAAGAAATTGCGTGCCGCACCAGACGAGGGTCGGTGAGCAGCTTGTGGACAAGCTCACCTGCGTTGGTGCAGTCTGCGGCATTGGTACAGATGTGCAGAAACACCAGTACAGCCCCCAATGCAGCCAGACGCCTGCGCAGCTCCATATCCGCACCTCCCGAAACAGTTATAAGGGAGTATATGTATGAGAAAAAGAGAACATGCCCTGTTGCAATCTGATGGGATTGTGGTAAAATAACATGATAACCCAAATTTGGAGGAACTCATATGACTTTGAAATATAAGCCCAGAGGCACCTGCTCCACCATGATGGAAGTCACCGTGGAGGATGGCATCGTGCAGGGCGTAAAAATCACCGGCGGCTGCAACGGCAACCTGCAGGGCATCAGCAAGCTGGTGCAGGGTATGCCTGTACAGGAAGTCATCAACCGTCTCAGCGGCATTCGCTGCGGCTACAGAAGCACTTCCTGCCCCGATCAGCTGGCCATCGCACTGTCCAAGTGTGTGGAAGAATAAGAATCTGCGAAAAAGCACAATGCAGCGCGCTGCACTGTGCTTTTCTTGCGTTTAGCCTCGATTCGAGGGATTTTGCGGTCTTGTCCCTGTATACTGTTGCCAAAATATGACAGGTATAAAGGAGACGGACGGAAATGTGCAAAAAAATAAGTCTGCTGACAATCATCTGTCTGCTGTGCAGTCTGTTCAGTGGGTATGCGGTTATGGAGCTGGACAGCTCCGACCCTGCGGGGCTGTCGGGAAAAACTTCGGTGTCTGTGGACGGAGCGACGGAGTTTACGGGCTATTGCATAAACGGCACGATGTATGTGCCCCTGCGCAGCTTTTGCGGGGCATTGAATCTGGGTGCGGCGGTCAGCTGGGATGATGCGGCCGACACCATGTCTGTGACCATGACGCATCAAAACGCACAGCAGACCGTCACCGCGCGGGTCGGGGAGTTTTATCTCTATGTCAATGACCGCGTGGTGTATCTGGGTGCGGACATCCTCAGCCGCAGCGGAAATGTGCTGGTGCCGCTAAGCGGACTGTGCGGTGCCTTTGGGATTCGTGCGGATGACGCAGACGGCTTGCTGCACCTGTACACCGATGGGATGCAGATTTGTGCGCGGGGCAGTGCGGTGTACAATGCCAATGACCTGCGGTGGCTGAGCCATATCATCAATGCAGAGGCGGGCAATCAGAGTATGGAAGGGCAGATTTGCGTGGGCAATGTGGTGCTCAACCGCGTAGCCGATGAGCGGTTTCCCGATACGGTGGAGGCGGTGGTGTTCAGTCCCAACCAGTTTTGCCCCGTGAAGAGCGGGACGATTTGGTGCACCCCCGATGCGGATGCGGTTGCGGCGGCCAAGCTGTGTCTGGAGGGCGTGAATCTGGCGGGGCAGAGCACCTACTTTGTCAACCCCAC
>JAFQPT010000350.1 GCA_017411665.1 Oscillospiraceae bacterium
CCGCCTATCTCCAAACACTGCCGCAGATGAATCGCAATGTATTCCTCCAGCGCTATTATTTCCTTGACCCGGTGCAGGACATTGCGGACTACTACGGCGTGACCAAATCCAACATTGAGGGGATGCTGCACCGAATCAGAAAGGGCCTCAAGACCCACTTGGAAAAGGAGGGCTTTACACGATGAAGCAGGAAAAAATCAGCGACGCTCTGGAACTGCTGCCGGAGGAGATGCTGGAGCAGGCCCAGAGCGAGAGAGTGAAGAAAAAGAAAAAACGGCGCTGGCCTAAATGGGTGGCTGCGGCAGCTTGCTTCTGTCTTGTGGCGGTCAGCGTGTGGGATACGCTGGCCCGGCTGGACTTCTCCCGATTCTTCCTGGCGGGCTGCGGTAGTTTCCCCGGCCAGTTTGTGGGAGAGAATTACTATTACTATGTTCCCGGGGAAGGCGTTCTCCGCTATACACCGGGCGGCGAAAGCGAACTGGCCCTCCACACCTACTGGTTTGAGGAGTGGGAGGTCAACGAGTATGGCATTTACTACTGGTGGGATATGAGCGTATATGTGAAGGACCACGAGACTGGTACCCGGACAAAACTCTATACAGCCAGCCGGCAGGACACCACCCACATCCGCTTTGTGCTGCCGGGTGATGGGAATGTGGTCGTGACCCACTACAACAAGGATACAGATATCGTCTACGAGGTGATGATTGACGGGAAAACCGGAGAGTTACTGGAGACCGTAATGGAACCCACGCCGAACGATGTGTCGAAGCATACCTATTGGAGCCGCCTCAACTTCTTCGTCGGAGACCGGCATATTGAACTGGTGCCGGTAAATGAGCACAAAACACGTTGCCTGCTCACCGAGAATGGCCAGAACCTGCTGTCAGAGGGCATGTTCGTGGGGCCGATTCATACCCCCAGTTATCATGATGGCGCACATTGGTTGCGTATAGGAACCTTGGATGGCTATGAGTCGGCGGAATATCAGCAGAGCGCAGTGGTCTACCCAGACGGCAGAACGGAAGTAGTGACCCTTCCCGTTGAAAACTATTATGGAGGCACAGCAGAATATAAGTTCGCAGTAAAGGACGGTGAAGTCCTGTGTGCAGAAGTGTCCACCGGAGACTCCTGGATATTGGAGAGGGACGCGGAGACCGAAAATCTGCACGACCTTGCCACCAACGGCATCCATCTCTATACCATGGCGCCTTGGGCGGAGGAGCAGATGTGCTGGGAGCTGGTGTATGATGACAACGGCCGCCCCGTTGGATTAACGCAGATTGCCGAAAGCATTCATGTGCATGAGAATTAAGCAAGCGACAAAGAGCAGCTGGTTTTTTCCAGCTGCTCTTTCCATGTTCAATCAAATACCCGGAACAGAGCCAATGTCGTCATAAAGGCCCCGGCATCCGCGTCGTAGTTTTCCATAGCGCAGTCAAAGGTCACTTCGTAGAGATAGCCATTGTCCGCCAGCAGCTGATTGCTGGTGTACCAAGCGGCTCCGCCCATGGAATAAGAAGCCTCCGCTGCAAGGGATGTGCCTGTATTGGAGTAGGACGATAATAAGTAATCCTGTTTTCCCTGCGACGCGGCGGCAATGTAGTCCAGTTGCGACAGTGCCGACAAATCCGCTTCCGACGGTGTGACCGTGACTGTCAGGCGGGAGTCGGAGGGAGCGCTTGCAATATAGGCGCCGTCTTCAATAACCGCGGTCCAGCCGTCCGGTACACCAAACTCGAAGTTCCCGTAGGCACTGTAGAACAATGAGAAGCCATCTGGGATTGGCTGTGCCTTTTCCCATGTAAAGCTGTCAAAGAGAAGTATGGCGATATCGTAATAGTGGTCATAACGCTCCTGAGGCATCTGGAATGTGACCCGAACGAAGGTGGTCAGGTTCCATGTGCTGTACTCAAGATACACAGCGCTACCCAGTTCATAGACTACCATGTAGCTGCTGTTGCTCTCGGCTGTGAATCCCACCAAGGAGCCGCCTGCCCTCGTAATATCCTCATTGGCCACAGCCTCCGTCACCATATTGGCGCCGGGAACATAGGCTCCGATGTCAAAGCTGATGGAGGCACCATCCACAGGGTTGATGAAGGTCGTGTTTCCGCCTTTGGTTATCTGCCTCCAATCTGCCGGAACCTGCATATTCAGCGGTATTTCTGTGGCTGTGTACTCTACGGTGTCGATGGAGACAGGTTTCGGGTCTTCTTCTGCTGGCAGCTGTTCCGGAGCGACATAGGAAGGCAGGTTGGCATTGGATGCGGAGATAAAGGAATAGAGAAGGGCAAAGAGAAAGGTGAGGGCGATGCAAAGACCGACCCAGTTGCCCGGTTTTCGGATAAAATCCCGCATATAGGAGACACCTCGCTTTCCTCTCCAGTATGGCAGAAGGGAAAGGCGAAGATGGAAAACGCAGGGATGTCTAATTTGACACCTCTGCGTCTTCATCATGGTACTCATCTGTCTTCCAAAGGGCACCGTAATATGGCTTAATATGCGACTCCTTTTCAATTCTCTGTATAGCGGTGTTTAGAAATGCCTTCATTCCATCTTCTGTATTTGCGACGTACTCGGCAACAGGCACTCTCCATTCAAAGTCACGGATGATACGAATAATGTATTGACCCGTTCCTTCAACCCAACTGACATCCAAAATGTAGTTGTTCGGGTATTTGACTTGAAGCATATCTTCCTGTTGGCAGTTGTCCTGCCAAGTTACTTCGCCGGATAGAAAATCAAAACCTTGGAACATGTAGATACCTCATTCTATTTTTCCTCAATGTGCGGAATCTTGTTTTAGCTTATGTATTTCTGTCAATACGTCGATTTGGTCGAACTCATGGCTGTGCATGGATGAAATCCTGTCCCAATCCCGCTTCAAGCAGATGCCGTCAACCGTCTCCGCTTCATACAAAGCATCCAGTGAGGAAAAGGCAATTTCCACGGGATGGGCATCACCGAGCCGCTGGATGGAAACATGGTCCTCATAACCGATGACCATATAGTTTTGGCCGTTCAATGTTATAGTAAGCTCCGGCTCACAGTCGACAGCTATCAAGGCCGCAAACTGTTCTTTGATATATTCAAACTTGTACGTCTCAGACATGAGGTGTACCCTTTCTCAAAATGCGACGGTAGATAGGGTCACCGTCTGCGGCAGGCGTAACGACGGATAGTTTGCCGGCACGAATCATCTCCTCAATGCGTAGAGCTATCTGGCAGTCGCCGATGCAGAGCTGGTGCCGCCCCAGAATATTGCCGATGAGGATGGCTTCGTTAAAGGTATCGTCCATCCGCGCAATCTCTGTCTCAATGAAGCTGTCATAGATGTTTGCCGGCATACTCCGAAGACGACCGTTGACCACAGCGCGTAGTGGAGCGTTTTCCGTCATAAGCTCCCGCCAGCGGAATGCAAAAGCTCCCTCCAGTGGAGGAAGGACCGGCTGTGCAAGACGTGTGTATTTGCCAAACTCCTGCGGTGCGACCTCGCCCCAAGTCATGTGCTGGACAACATCGTTCTGTTCGTTATATTCCCAATCCGGCAGCTTGACCAGGAAGACCGCTCCGTTACACTGCTCCTGCTGGCGCAGCTGGTACATGAACCAGTGCAGGCCGCAGAGTTCATCGGGACTGTCGCTGTACCAAATGCGGATAGATTCCCGCTTTCCGATTGCGCGCTCCAGTACGGTCTCAAAATCCGCCTTATCTCTGGCAAGCTGTTCGGCAGCCTGTGCCTTTCCCTTATTGGGAGACCATACGTTTAACAATTCGGCCAGCGTATCCACCCGGCTTTCAATGCCAGCATTGGAGATATCACCCACGCTAAGGCATAGGGAGAAGCTGAACACATCGTCCGGGCCGCCATCCATAGTGACGGCTTCTTCCCATGCCCGGTTATGGCGTTCCAGAAACTCCAGCTTCGCAGCTTCGATTTCCTCTGCCGTCATTGCTTTAGATGGGTCATCTGTATCGCCCAGAATGACGCCGACGGCTGCTGTCGCAGGTTTCCTGCCGTTGAAAGACTTTGCCACTTTAAGGCTGCCCTTTGCGCTCTCACTGAAAACAATCTCTATCATGGAGGCCTCCTGTATGTTCGTGATAGACGGATTGATTTTATCATACCGGCTTAAATCTTTCAACGCATGAGTGGTGTAACGGACACGGATTCTATACGGTTTCAATGGACAAAAACCGGAAAAAGGTGTAAAATATAAAAAAATACAAGGCAATAACGCCTTGATAATAGAGGGATACATCAGAAAGGAGAGGCCAAATGCATTACTTTACAAAATACTTCGACCTGCCGGAAGACAAGGAAATGGATTTGATGGTGAAACACGCCATTGAGCAGACGATGGCTGGAACCGTAAAGTGGGAATGTACGGAATACAACCA
>JAFQPT010000351.1 GCA_017411665.1 Oscillospiraceae bacterium
CCTGAATCACTTGCGGCTGTTGATACGATTCACACCGAACTCGGCGGATACGATTTGTCTGTGGATACCTTGATTGGGTATGATGACAATGCGATGCTGCGTGAGGAAATGACCACCATTGCAATTGTAGCAGGTATTATTATTGTGATTGTAATGTCGCTGACTTCCCGTGCATATATGGAAGTTCCCATCATGCTTGTGACATTCGGTGCGGCTGCATTGATTAATATGGGAACAAACTTCCTGTTCGGGAAAATCAGCTTCATTTCCGACTCAGTCGGTGCGGTTCTGCAGCTGGCTCTTGCAATCGACTACGCGGTTATTTTGTGCCATCGTTTTACCGATGCGCATGAAACGCTGGATGCACGTGATGCAGCGATTCTTGCTCTGACAAAGGCAATTCCCGAAATCAGCGCCTCTTCTTTGACCACCATTAGTGGTCTGGCAGCACTGGCATTTATGAAGTTCGGTATCGGCAAAGACCTTTCCATGGTGCTGATCAAGGCAATTCTTTTGAGCCTGGTGTCTGTATTTACCCTGATGCCGGGACTGTTGGTACTGTTTTGCCCCTTGATTGACCGTACCCGCCATGATAAGCTTCTTCCCGAAGTGGATTTTCTGGGACATTTCGCGGTGAAAATGCGAAAGATCATTCCGCCGGCTTTTATTGTATTGCTCATAATCTCCTTCTTCGTATCCGGAAACTGTCCTTATGCATTCAGTATCAATGATTTGAAGACAGCCAAAATGACGGAACGACAGGTGGCGTATTTTAAAATCAAAGATACCTTCGGTACCAGTAATATGGTTGCGATTGTATTGCCGCGCGGTGACTATGAAGCAGAAGCGACCCTTGCGCAGGTACTGGATACACTGCCCGAGGTGGAAACTGTGGTGGGGCTGTCCGCCATTGAAGCGATGGATGGCCATACGCTGACCGAAGCGCTGACACCTCGTGAGTTTTCCGAAATGGTGGGGCTCGATTTTGAAGTGGCACAGATGCTGTACGGGGTGTATGCAGTGGAGCATAACGAGTATGGAGCGGTGCTGACAGGAATGGAGTCCTATGAAATTCCGATGTTTGACCTGTTTATCTTCTTGAAGGAACAGCTGGAGTCCCATAACATTGTTCTGGAAAGCAGTGACGAACTGTCTCTGACGGATATGTTCTCCCAGTTGGAGGCTGCGCAGATGCAGCTGCAGAGCGGGAAATACAGCCGTATGATTACATATATCAATCTTCCCGAAGAGGGAGAAGAGACATATGCATTTCTGGCAGAGCTACGAGAAATTATCGGCAGGTACTATGACGGAGACTATTATCTGGTGGGCAATTCCACCAACTCCAGAGACCTCTCCGATGCATTTATAACGGATAATCTGATGATTTCTTTGCTTTCGGCATTCTTTGTTGTTCTGGTTCTGCTGTTTACATTCCAGTCAGTGGGACTTCCGCTGCTGCTGATTCTGGTCATTCAAGGCAGTATCTGGATCAATTTCTCAATTCCGACAATCACCCACACACCGCTGTTTTTCTTAGGGTATCTGATTGTAAGTGCGGTACAGATGGGTGCCAATATTGACTATGCGATCGTCATTTCCAGTCACTATCTGGAACTGAAAGAGCATATGCCGCATAAGCAGGCGATCGTGCATGCACTGAATGCGGCATTCCCCACGGTTCTGACCTCGGGTACCATGCTGACCAGTGCGGGGCTGCTGATAGGGTATCTGTCTGCCCAGCCCTCTGTTTCTACCATGGGCATTTGTCTTGGCAGAGGCACCTTTATTTCCATGCTGCTGGTTCTGCTGGTTTTGCCTGCGTTTCTGGTTCTGGGTGACTCCATTATCAACCGTACCAGCTTCAAACTGAAGGTGCTTGAGCCGAAAGCACGTACCGCAAACGGCACGATGCGTGTACAGGGGCATGTCCGAGGATATATTTCCGGCATGGTTGATGCTGATTTTGACGGCATTTTGCACGGTCAGCTGAATGCATCGATTTCCACAGAAGGTGAAATTACAGTGGAAGGAGAGTCAGATGATGAATAAACGTTTGTTTGCAATCTTCCTCACCTGTGTTTTACTGCTTTCTTCCGCGCTGCCTGTATGTGCGGCGAAAAAAGAACCGGAAAAAGAACCGATTACCATTGCAACGGTGGAAGAGTTTATGGCCTTTGCAGAGAATTGCCGACTGGACGCCTACAGTGTTGGGCTAAGTGTTTCACTGGAAGAGAATCTGGATTTGAGCAATACGGAGTTTTACGGTGTGCCGATTTTTTGCGGTACCTTTGATGGCAACGGTCATACAATTACCGGATGGAAACTGACTGCGGATGGGTCTGTACAGGGGTTGTTCCGTTATTTAACGGTAACAGCTGTTGTGCGGAATCTGACGCTTGAGGCTGAGATTACGCCGCAGGGCAGCCGCGGTACCATCGGCGGCATTTCAGGCAGCAATGCAGGGACAATTCTGCGCTGTAAATTTGTCGGTCATGTGGAAGGCGGTGACGGAGTTGGCGGCATCGTCGGGGTGAACGGTGTATCGGGCATCATTGAGCATTGCTCTGTGCAGGGCTCTGTCAGCGGACTCCATTTTGTGGGCGGTATTGCAGGGGAAAATAACGGTGTAATTCGCAGCTGCACCAACGAGGCTCGCATCAATGCCACCTCACAGGAAAATAATGTGGCATTGTCCGATGTTACGGTGCAGTCTATTACAAATACGGAATTTACGGGAACAGCTACCGATCTTGGCGGCATTGCAGGTACCAGCAGCGGTGTGATTCGAGACTGTGAAAACCATGCGGTTATCGGCTATCGTCATATGGGTTATAACATTGGCGGTATTGCGGGCAGTCAGTCGGGATATATCGTCGGCTGTGAAAACACGGGCGATGTCTACGGCCGTAAGGAAGTCGGCGGGATTGTCGGTCATATGGAACCGTTTTCCGTGATCGAATACAGCAAGGATGCTTTGCAGATTTTGGAAGGACAGCTGCATACGCTGTCAGGTCTTACCAATCAGGCCAGCAGTAATGCACAGGCCAACGCAGGTGCGATTTCCGGTCAGCTGAGCGAACTGCAGGACCATACGGATACAGCTCGTGATGCGGTAGGTGTACTGCTTGGCGGCGACGGAGACCCCGATTCCATTACTGCGGCACAGAGCGCATTGAGCAGCTCCATCAACGGCATGAGCACCTCTATGAATGCAATCGGCTCCACCGCGTCAGGCACGGCTACGGAGCTAAGCCGTGATATGCAGGCCATTTCAAGACAGATTACCGCTATGGGCAAGACGGTTGACCAAATGTCCTCCGCTGTGGGCGGGTCGTTTACGGATGTATCGGATGACGATACGGACAATGACCAGGGCGGCAAGG